>DBMZ01000050.1:0-7179 GCA_002299005.1 Alphaproteobacteria bacterium UBA685
CCTGTTCCGCCTCTTTATCGGCCTTGCGCGCTCTTTGTTCTAACTGCTCTGCTGTGATGCCGATAAGCATGAGGGCGTTATTCATATCATGTATCAAAGCCTTCAGCGTATCGCGCGACACCAAGACATCAGCATGCGGCTCTATCTGGGCTAGCGGTATAGGATTCTGCGGCAATGCGTCAGACAAACCATTATCCACATACTCTTTATCAGGCTCTTTATCAGGGGCGCGCCGTTTTAAGCTCATGACCGTAAATTGCCTATCAGCAAAGATGCATTATCAACCAACCTGTCACTAGAAAACCATTCATGAATAATTAACAATATAGTTAAACAACCATTAGATGCAATTAAAATGTAAATAAAAGGGGCTATCTAGCCCCCCTTACATGCGATTTACCGCAGATTTGGTTAAGTATCACCTAATCGTCGCGGTGAATGCGTTCCATCTTTTCATGACGCTCTTGGGCCTGCAAAGTCATTGAGGCAATCGGACGTGCTTCAAGACGCTCAAGGCTAATTTGCTCATCTGTATCTTCGCAATAACCATAAGAGCCATCTTCGATACGGCGTAGGGCAGATTCAATCTTTTGAATAAGCTTGCGCTCTCTGTCTCTTGTACGCAAATCAAGTGCGGCAGAGCTTTCAATCTGCGCTCTATCCATCTGGTCTGGCTTATGAAGCGATTCAGTTGAGAGATTTTCAAGCGTTTGATTGGCTTCATTTAGCAATTCAGCGCGCCAATCCATAAGTTTGCGGCGAAAATACTCCAATTGAAGCGGGTTCATGAACTCTTCATCAGCCGATGGTCTGTAACCTTCAGGCAATAATGTTGCTGTCACAGCTTGATCAATGCTAGCGCCTTTATCAGCGGCGTTATTTGAAGCCATACTTACTCTCCCTTTGATGCTCTATCAGACCACGCCCTTAAAACGGTCTTTTGCATATAAGCTGTCATTGATGCCGTTGACAGCTTTTATCGTCTCTTAAAAAACAGGGCGTGATAGAAAAATTTCACAAAATAGATCATCACTTTGTCATTTATCTCGGATCTATCTACACAAGTAAAGAATTGGATTCAAGTGACTTTGACAAGAGGACGCTAAACCAGCTATTTACCAGCGTTTGACAGGCATTTTTGCGCTATTTTGCCGCGATCGCCTGCTTGCTCATCTCGCGATGCAGCCCCTTTGAATGGCACCTTTCGAATCAGCGTAAAACCATAACAAATCATTAATCACGCGATTGTGATTTGCCTGTTTTTAACAAACTCATCATCTTAACAATCAGGTAAGGAATGGGAACAAATCAAAAGCAGCTGACACAAAATGAGACGCTGTTTTTAGAGCAAAATGACGGTGCCATGAAAGTTATAAATCGCACGTCAAAGATGGAGTTTGTAGATGAATATCTTATTAGTAGAAGATGACCCGATCGTCGCAGATGCGCTTTCGATTACCCTTGAAGAAGCTGGCTATTTTACCGTGAATGCCGCGTCTATTCACGAAGCCCTTGAAGAGCTTAATATCAATGAGTTTGACGCTGTGTTGCTTGATCTCAAACTGCCAGATGGCGATGGCACCAGAGTGGCGCGCCTCATCAGAGCGAAAAAAGAACGCCAACTTATCCCTATTTTGGTTGTCTCCGGCAATAATAGTGTTGATGACCGCATCATGGCATTAGGTGCTGGCGCTGATGGTTATCTCTCAAAGCCGTTTGACCGCCATGAATTGCTCGCCCATCTAGAGGCAATTATCAGACGCGCCAATGGTCATAGCTCGCTTGTTATTTCGATTGGCAACCTTGAAATTGACCTGCATCGCAAAATTGTCAGCGTTGATGGCAAGACAGTGAACCTGACACGCAAAGAATTTGAGATAGTGAATTTGCTCGGCGTAAGAAAAGGCGCTGTATTGAGTAAAACGAGCTTTATCAACCATTTATATGGTGGCAGAGATGAGCCTGAATCAAAGATTGTTGATGTGTTCATGTGTAAATTGCGCCAAAAACTTGATGATGCGGGCATTCAAGGCGCATCCATTCAAACAGTTTGGGGCCAAGGCCATAAATTAGTCGAAACAGACACACAACTGGCCCATCAGAGCGCTTAAAACGCGCATGAGACGCGGCGACTATTATTAGCAAACTACTGGGATGAGGCCACCATAAGAAATGGTGGCTTTTTCTTTGCGCCCGTTGGCGTCTGCTATATTCTATGCATCCTTTGCGACTTGTAAAAAAACTATCCCTAACTTCATTGATAAATAATCCTATTTCGGGCAATAAGAATAAGGGGGATTCGCAGGCTTTATGGCACGCTTACCTCTGGCAATGAATGACAATAAGAAAGCGTCGCACGCATCATGGCATTTTTAGATTTCAGTTTGGGCGATTTCGTCCGCCACCCGCAAAAACCAGAATGGGGATTGGGGCAAGTACAATCGATCACCGGCATGCGTGTGGTTGTAAATTTCGAAGATGCGGGCAAAATGTTTATTAATTGCGAAATTGTAAATTTGGAGCCTGTCGCTGACAAGACAGATTAGGCCAGAATTAGTCACTTAATGTTTGGTAAGACAAGGCACTATCGCCTATATCAAATGAAGGTGGTGCGTTTGGCAAAGCGCATGGCCTGAAGTAAAAGCACGTTGCAAGGAATAAATCGATGCCAGATTCTTTTGATAAGGTTGACCAACCATCACCAGAAAACAAACGTCGTAAGGGTCGCTTTAAGCCAAAGGGGCGCATGACAGACCCTGCCGCGCTATCTGCTGTGGCGTCCTTGCTAGACGGCGCGACCTTCCAGCGTGACATGTTAATTGAATATCTGCATATCTTGCAAGATCATCACAAGCACCTTAGCGCTGAGAATTTGGCGGCTTTGGCGCATTTGATGAAGATTCCCATGGCTGAAATTTGGGAAGTGGCCAGCTTTTACGACCATTTCGACCTTGTAAAAGAAACTGAAGAGGCCCCTGCCAAGCGCACCGTTCGTGTTTGCACGTCCCTGTCTTGCATGATGGCAGGCGGTGAAGCGTTACTTGAAGAGCTGCAAGCCTATAATAATGATGATGTGCGCTTTGTTGGCGCGCCGTGCATTGGCGCATGTGATAAAGCGCCAGCGGCGGCTGATGGGCACAGCCTTGTTGCCAACACCTCAAAAGAAGATTTGCTTGAACGTGTAAAAGCCCCTGCCCCTCATGAGTCACCTGCTGCCTATCGCGGGCTTGAGGCCTATCGTGCTGATGGCGGCTATGCGCTGCTAGAGGCGCTCAAATCAGGCACAAAACAGGCCGGTGACGTGATTGACGCGCTTTCAAATTCAGCCTTGCGCGGCCTTGGGGGCGCAGGCTTCCCTACAGGGCGCAAATGGTCAATCGTCTCTGGCTATGACGGCCCTCGCATGATGGCGATCAATGGTGATGAGGGCGAGCCTGGCACATTCAAAGACCGTCATTATCTGACAACAGACCCGCATCGTATGATCGAAGGCATTCTGATCGCCGCTAAGGTCGTGGGGATTGAGCATTGCTATATCTATATGCGTGATGAATATCCTGAGATCTTGGCATTACTGCGCACAGAGCTGGCATTGGTTCATGAAGCTGGGCTTGATGACCATACCACGCTTGAATTACGCAGAGGCGCTGGCGCTTATATTTGCGGTGAAGAATCCGCGATGATCGAATCAATCGAAGGAAAGCGCGGCCTGCCGCGTCATCGCCCACCCTATGTGGCTGAGGTCGGTCTGTTTGGCAGACCAACTTTGGTCAATAATGTTGAGACACTTTATTGGGTGCGTGACATTGTTGAAAAAGGCGCTGACTGGTTTAATGCCCAAGGGCGCGACGGCCATGCTGGCTTTCGTACCTATTCAGTCTCTGGCCGTGTTGCCAAGCCAGGGCTTGTCACATGCGCGGCTGGTGCAAGCGTTAATGAGCTGATTGAGGCTTGTGGCGGCATGGCAGATGGTCATAATTTCAAAGGCTATCTTCCGGGCGGCGCCTCTGGCGGTATTTTGCCAGCATCAAAAGGGGATATCCCGCTTGATTTTGGCGGCCCTCTGGCAGATGAAGGCTGTTTTGTGGGATCGCACGCGGTTGTGGTCTTATCAGATGAAGATAACATCTGGGATGCGGCGCTGAATTTGATGAAATTCTTCAAGCATGAATCATGCGGCCAATGCACACCTTGTCGTAATGGCACAGAAAAAGCGGTTGCTCTGATGAGCCAGCCTATGGCGGATACCTCTTTGCTGTCTGAACTATCACAGGCCATGACAGATGCGTCTATTTGCGGCCTTGGTCAAGCGGCTTCAAACCCTCTGACAAGTGCGATGAAGCATTTCCCGCAAGATATACCGCAATCCCCCATGCCTAACGCTGAGGAGGCATAAAGCCATGTCAAAAAAAGTCGCATTCACACTTGATGGCAAAACAGTCACCGCAGATGCTGACCAGTCAATTTGGCAAGTCGCAAAGGCCCAAGGCACTGATATTCCGCATCTTTGCTATAAGGATGATGAAAATTACCGCGCCGATGGCAATTGCCGCGCTTGTATGGTTGAGATTGAAGGTGAGCGCGTCCTAGCCGCCTCATGCTTGCGCACGCCAGCCGAAGGGATGGTCGTCAACAGCCAGTCTCACCGCGCCGAGACAGCGCGTAAAATGGTGATGGAACTGCTTGTATCAGACCAGCCACCGCAAGCCAGCGCGCATGATCCTGACAGCCAATTATGGCAATTTGCTGAGAGCCAAGACACCACAAATTCACGCTTTCCCGCCTCTTTTGCGCCTGAGCCCGATAGCTCTCATCCGGCGATCGCGGTGAATATGGATGCGTGTATTCAATGTAATCTGTGCGTGCGCGCGTGCCGTGAGGTACAGGTGAATGATGTCATCGGTCTCGCAGGGCGTGGGTCTGATGCGCATATCGTGTTTGATTTTGGTGATGATATGGGCGCCTCAACTTGTGTTGGGTGCGGTGAATGTGTGCAAGCCTGCCCAACAGGCGCATTGATGCCAAAGACGGTTTTGGATGACGATCAAAAGCTTGCTATCACGCCTGATAAGCAAGTTGATTCTGTCTGTCCTTATTGCGGTGTTGGCTGTCAGCTAACCTTCAATGTCAAAGATGAAAAGATTGTCTCCGTCACAGGCAAGCAAGGCCCTGCTAACCTTGGCCGTCTATGTGTGAAGGGCCGCTATGGCTTTGATTACATTAACAATCCTGAGCGTCTAACAATGCCGCTTATCCGCCGCGAAGATGTGCCAAAATCTGCCTCTATGCCGTTTGATCCGACAAACCCTCTGACACATTTCAGAGAAGCAAGCTGGGAAGAAGCGCTTGATTTTGCGGCCAAGGGCTTGCAAGACACGCTTGATAATCACGGCCCCTCTGCCATGAGTGGTTTCGGCTCTGCTAAGGGCACGAATGAAGAAGCCTATCTTGTTCAAAAGCTGGTTCGCACAGGTTTTAAGACCAATAATGTCGACCATTGCACGCGGCTATGCCACGCCTCATCTGTTGTCGCCTTGCTAGAGAATATCGGCTCTGGCGCTGTGACAGCCTCCTTCTCGCAATGTGAGAATTCAGATGCGATTATCGTTATTGGCTCTAATCCGACCGTGAACCACCCTGTTGCTGCGACCTTTATCAAAAACGCGGCCCAAAAAGGGGCGGATTTGTTCATCTTTGACCCGCGCGGTCAGGTGCTTGACCGCTATGCGAAGGCCTCGTTGAACTTCACGCCTGGCACAGATGTGGCGCTGTTGAATGCGATGATCAATGTCATCATCACAGAAGAACTCTTTGATGAGGCCTATGTGAGAGATCACACAGAAGGCTTTGAGAATTTAAAGGCAGCCACCTCTGCGACCACGCCTGAGGCAATGAGCCCTATTTGTGGAATTGAGCCACAAATAATCAGGGAGACAGCGCGTACATACGCAAAAGCAAAAGCGGCTATGATTTTCTGGGGCATGGGCGTCTCGCAACATACTCATGGCACCGATAATGCGCGTTGTCTTATCTCGCTTGCTTTGCTGACAGGCAATGTTGGCAAGCCGGGCGCCGGTCTTCATCCGCTGCGTGGCCAAAATAACGTGCAAGGCGCCTCAGATGCTGGCCTCATCCCGATGTTCTTCCCTGATTATAAGCCTGTCACAGATCCTGAGACACGCGCAAAATATGAGAGCTTCTGGGGCACTGAGCTAGATCCTGAACGCGGTTTGACCGTCGTTGAAATCACAGATGCCGCCTATGATGGCACGATTAAGGCGATGTATATTATGGGTGAAAACCCGGCCATGTCTGACCCTGACCAAAATCATGCCAGAGCCGCCTTAACGCGCCTTGATCATTTGGTTGTGCAAGATATCTTTATGACCGAAACAGCCGCCTATGCAGATGTGATTCTGCCAGCCTCTGCCTTCCCTGAGAAGACGGGTACAGTGACAAACACTGATAGGCGCGTTCAATTGGGGCGTGTTGCGGTGAACCCGCCGGGAGACGCGCGTCAAGATTGGTGGATTATCACAGAATTGGCCAATCGCCTTGGCTTGAATTGGGATTATAATCACCCGAAGGATATTTTTGGCGAAATGCGCATGGTGATGCCGTCACTTACCGGCATTAGCTGGGCACGTCTTGAGGCCGAAGATGCGGTGACATATCCGTGTGCAGATGAAGACTCGCAAGGCCAAGATGTGATCTTTGGTGATGCCTTCCCGACCCCAACAGGTCGTGGGCGCATGACACCTGCAGATATTCTGCCCCCCGATGAGCAACCAGATGCTGATTTCCCGATTGTGATGTCTACAGGCCGTCTGTTGGAACATTGGCACACCGGCTCTATGACACGCCGTGCCACTGTCCTAGACGCGCTTGAGCCAACAGCTGAGGTACATATCAGCCCTGATGATATGCTTGATTTATCGGCCAAGGGCGGCGATATGATCGCGGTTGAAACAAGACGTGGACGCATTGAGCTCGCGGCGCGCCTCGATCCGAACCTGCCAAAAGGTATGATTTTCGTGCCATTCTGTTTCACTGAGGCACCTGCGAATATGCTGACCAACCCGGCGCTTGACCCTTATGGCAAGATCCCTGAGTTAAAATTCTCTGCCGCACGCTTGGCTGTTGTGGCGCATGCGCGTGCCGCTGAATAAATTGGCTCAT
>DBMZ01000050.1:7320-17001 GCA_002299005.1 Alphaproteobacteria bacterium UBA685
ATAAATTGGCTCATTAGCGGGCTATTGGCCAGTAACACACTTTATTTATCTGTTACCAGCACCAACAGGCTGGTAACAGTTTTAGCTATCAGATCGCTTCGTTTTGTCACAGATAAGAGACTGGTAGTTGCATGAAATGTTGGCTATAACCATCGCCATTGTATAAGATCGGCATAATTTTCACCCTTCAGAGTGGTTTGGATTAAGATTTTGGACTATCAGGCGCTATTTGCAGGACATGTTGAAAAGCTGAAGAACGAAAACCGTTATCGGTATTTTGTTGAGTTGGAGCGCGAGGTTGGCGCGCATCCTTTTGCGACTTGGCACAGCGAGACAGGCCCGCGCAAAGTGGCTGTGTGGTGCTCAAACGACTATCTTGGCATGGGCCAAACATCGCATGCGATTAAGGCTATGGCTCAATCTGTTGAAAAACATGGCACAGGCGCCGGCGGCACGCGCAATATCTCTGGCACATCGTCATCTATTGTCGCGCTAGAAAATGAATGCGCCGCTGTTCATAATAAAGAACGCGCGCTTGTCTTCACATCTGGCTATGTTGCCAATGAAGCAGGCATCAGCGCGATTTTGGGGATGATGGATAACCCGCTTGTCCTGTCTGATTCGATGAATCACGCCTCTATTATTTCTGGCATTCGTTATGCGCGGTCTGAAAAGGCGATTTTCCGTCATAATGATGTCGCCCATTTGGAAGAATTATTGGCCGCACAGCCGATTGATCGCCATAAGCTGATTATCTTTGAATCTGTCTATTCAATGGATGGGGATACCTCGCCTATCGCTGAGATCATCGCGCTTGCAAAGAAATATAACGCGCTGACATATCTTGATGAGGTGCACGCGGTTGGCATGTATGGCGCCCATGGCGGCGGCATTGCCCAGCGTGACGGGCTAGAACAAGATATTGACATTATCCAAGGCACATTCGGTAAAGCCTATGGGGCGATGGGCGGCTATATTGCGGCCAATGATGTGATTTGTGATGCCGTTCGCAGCTATGGCTCTGGCTTTATTTTCACAACCGCCATGCCCCCTGCTCTGGCAGATGCGGCGCTCGCGTCTGTGAAGCATCTGCGTCATTCATCAGAAGAGCGCGATAAGCAACAAGCCCAAGCCACAAAGCTTAAAGAGCGTCTTGCGGCTATTGGCATACCAGCCATGCCATCAACGACACATATTGTGCCTGTGATGGTAGGGGACGCCTCAAAATGCTCAGAGATTAGCTGGACATTGCTGGAAGAGTACGATTTGTATATTCAGCCGATTAACTATCCAACTGTGCCACGTGGCACAGAGCGTTTGCGTATTACACCTGGCCCGCTTCATACAGATGAAATGCTCGACAGGCTTGTTGATGCGCTTGAAGCCGTAATGATGAAAGTCGCGCCCCCAAGCATGCATCACATCACGCAAGAAAAGGTAGCGAATGCGCGCTAAGGCGCTTATTTTGCCTGTCTAGAATAGTCTTTTTGCCGATGATCTAATCCCCCTTATCTGTTCGTAAATAGGGTGATTTAAAAAACGTTCAAAACCCCCTTTCTTGAGCCGATAAATTAGGTGCCTGACATGTCTGTTAAACCGTATCCTTCCGACCATCCAACCTGGCCACGTCATGCCAAAACAGGTGTATTGCTTGTCAATCTTGGCACGCCTGATGGCACAGACACACCGTCAATGCGCCGCTATTTGAAAGAGTTCTTATCGGATAGGCGCGTTGTCGAAGTGCCGCGCTTGCTATGGTGGCTTATCCTTAATCTTGTGATTTTGAATATCAGACCGCGTAAATCAGGTGATGCCTATGCCAGCATTTGGCTTGATGATGGTGATGGCTCGCCTTTGCGCAAATATACAAGATTGCAAGCAGAGCATATGGCAAAGCGTCTTGCCGGACATGATGATATCATGGTTGATTACGCCATGCGTTATGGCAACCCCTCTATTGCCTCGCGCCTTGATATGCTTCAAAAAGCTGGCTGTAATCGTTTTGTGATTGTGCCTCTTTATCCGCAATATGCCGCCTCAACAACTGCGACGGTCAATGATGAGGTCTTTAAGTGGGCGCTCAAGCAAAGATGGATGCCAGCGATTAGAACCGCCCCCCCATGGCATGACCACCCTGTCTATATCAAAGCTCTGGCAAATTCTGTTCGTGACCATGTCGCAGAACATGGCAAGCCTGAGTTATTGCAATTATCATTTCACGGCATCCCCCAGCGTTATTTTGCGCAAGGCGATCCCTATCATTGTCACTGCATGAAGACAGCGCGTCTTGTGCGTGAAGAGCTTGACTGGCCAAGTGATGATTTTGTGGTCACCTTCCAGTCTCGTTTTGGCCGTGAGCCATGGCTCCAGCCTTATACGGATAAGACTTTGGAAGCCTTGGGCGAAAAAAAGGTCGGCTCGCTTGCCATCATGGCGCCCGGCTTTGTCGCTGACTGCCTTGAGACGCTTGAAGAGCTTGCCATTGAAGGCGAAGAGATCTTCCATGAACATGGTGGTGGCACGTTCCATTACTTGCCGTGCCTCAATGATAGTGACCATGGCATGAGCGTTATTGAGCAGATTGTAAAAGAAAATATCAGCGGCTGGCACGACGTCTAGCCCCCGTCTAACGCCTGCTATCTATCCGATTTACATCGCAAGATTAACTCTGTATCATCAGGGTGTTTTGCGAGCTGTTAAAGGATAAGGGCGATGACAAAGCTATTTCTGACGCATTTTGACGTGCTTGCGACGATGGATGATGAAGCGCGCGAGATACATGATGGCGCGCTTATCATCGAAGATAATGTCATCTTGCATGTTGGCACGCATGAGGCGCTCGCCCCGCTTGCTGGTGATTGTGATGAAACCCATGATATGAGCGGTCATGTGGTGATACCTGGCATGGTGAACACGCATCATCATTTATTTCAGAATCTAACCCGCCTTATTCCCGAAGCCCAAAATGAAAGCCTTTTTGGCTGGCTTCAAACGCTATATCCAATCTGGATGAATCTTGAACCAGATGATTTTTATATCTCAGCCGCCCTTGGCTTGGCAGAATTGGCGCTAAGCGGCTGCACCACATCCTCAGATCATCAATATATCTATCCGAACGGCACGACCCTAGAGAATGCGCTTTCGGCCGCAGAAGATGTTGGCATGCGCTTTACGGCCACTAGAGGCTCTATGTCGATTGGCGAGAGTGATGGCGGCTTGCCCCCTGATGCGCTGACCGAAAAAGAAGATGACATCCTAGAAGAATGCATCCGTTTGGTCGACCTCTATCATGATGATAGCCGGCACTCTATGCGCCATATCGCGCTTGCGCCTTGTTCTCCTTTTTCTGTGAGCCGTGAATTAATGCGCGACACAGCTCTTTTGGCCAAGGATAAGAAGGTTGGCTTGCACACGCATTTGGCCGAAAACCAAGAAGATATTGATTACTCGCTTCATATGTTTAACCAACGCCCCGGCGATTACGCAGAAGAGCTAGGCTGGACAGGCGCGCATGTATGGCATGCCCATTGCGTTCAATTAAATGACGAAGAAATCTCCCTATTCGCCAAGACAAAGACAGGCATTGCGCATTGCCCTTGCTCAAATATGCGCTTGGCAAGTGGTATCGCGCCTATCCGCAAGATGCTTGATGCCGGCATGCAGGTTGGCCTCGGTGTTGACGGCTCTTCATCTAGTGATTCAGGTCATATGATGAATGAAGCACGCCAAGCAATGCTGTTACAACGTGTGCTAACCGGCCCTAGTGCCATGACCGCAAGAGAGGCCTTGCGCCTTGCCACAAGAGGCGGTGCAGAGGTGTTAAACCGTGATGATATTGGCCAGCTCGCCCCCGGCTATAGCGCCGATATGGCAATATTTGGGATGAATTGCATAGATTTTGCTGGCACCCAGACAGACCCGCTAGCGGCCTTGGTGTTTTGTGGGCCCGTAAAGCCGCGTCATGTCATGGTCAATGGACGGTTTGTTGTCAAAGATCATCAGCTAACCACCATGTCTATGGATAATTTATTGGCAAAGCATGATAAATCTGCCAGAGCTCTCTTGGCAAAACGCCCTTAAGCCTCTTCAAGCCATACCGCAATTTGCCCCGCAATCGATAAAGCCACATGCGGCGGTGACTTCCCCTTTACCGCGCTAAGCCCCACAGGGCATTGCACCCTATCAATCAGCTCTTGCGGTAATCCTGCGGCTTGGAAGCGTTTATCAAAACGAGCCTTTTTGGTCTTTGATCCTATCAAGCCAATATGGCCAAAATCCCCCTTTGCCAATAGGGCATGCGTGATAGCCTCATCAAATAGATGCGAATAGGTCACGATTATATGAATGGCCTTTGGCGGGGCGTTCTTGGCAATCAGGCTCATATCCTTGGCTGGCACAAGCGTGATATCATCTGCCACAATATCTGGAAAGCGTGCTTGCGCCTCATCAACCCACACTCTGTCCAGCGATAGATGATGCGTCACATCAACCAGCGCACGGCCAACATGCCCTGCCCCATAAATATAGAGTTTTGTAAGATTATCAGATAGCGGCAGTATCAGAGCACCTGATTTCTTCTCAAACTGCGCCCCCGTCACTTGTATCGAGGCGGCTGTGGGAAATGTTTGGCTATTCACCTCATGATGACTGGCAGGAGCGCTTACAAGCGCGGCCAATTCATGGCGGCAGGCAGGGCCATAAACCTCAAGCATGAGAGAGACATGCCCCCCGCAGCATTGCCCCAAATCAGGCCCTAAAGCAAAATCACGTAAATGACGCTTAAAGCCAGAGTGCGGTACCTCATTTAGCTTATCTCTTGCCCATTGTGCCACCTGATATTCCAAGCTACCGCCGCCAATTGAGCCGCTTTGTGCCGAAGACCTAATCATCATGTCAGCGCCCATCGCACGCGGTGCAGAGCCTTTGACACTAACAATCACACAACGTGCTACAATTCCGCCTGCATCAAGACTGCCAAGCGCCTGTTCGACCCAGCTTTGTTGCGTCATTTGGCCAGCCTTGTGGCGCATCGCAAGATCTCTTCAGCTGTCGCAGGCGCTTGCAAATCAGGATAGCCCTTGCCCACAGATTGCAAAGCATGACTAACCGCCCCATGAACAGACATTGCCAGCATAAAAGGCGGCTCGCCCACAGCCTTAGAGCGATGGATGGTCTCAGAGGGATTGCCGCCACTATCAAATAGCGCAATCGTTATCTCGCGCGGCCTGTCTGAACAGGCAGGGATCTTATAGGTAGAGGGCGCATGTGTCTGCAAGCGGCCATCTGCGCCATAGACAAGCTCTTCTGTCGTAAGCCAGCCCATGCCTTGGATAAAGCCACCTTCAATTTGCCCCTTATCAATCGCAGGGTTAATCGAATGTCCAACATCATGCAAGATATCAACCTTTAGAACGCGCATCTCCCCTGTCAGAACATCTAGCACAATTTCCGAAACAGCCGCGCCATAGGCAAAATAGTAAAAAGGCGACCCCTTGCCTTCTTCCTCATGCCAAAAGATATCGGGGGTGGCATAAAAGCCTGTCGCTGATAAAGACACACGCCCTTGCCAGCATTGATTGGCCGCCTCAGCAAATCCCAGCTTGGTATCAGCGATAATCACATGCCCTGCTTCAAAACGCACATCCTCAGCGTCACCGTCATATTTGCTGGCAAGATAGCGCGCCATACGCTCTTTAATCGCAGATACCGCATTGGCTACGGCCATCCCATTCAAATCAGTGCCAGATGACGCCGCTGTCGCTGAGGTGTTGGGTACCTTATCTGTGTTTGTGGACGAGATTTTGACATGCTGTGCGCCAATCCCAAAACTATGCGCGCAAATCTGTCTTATCTTGGTAAACAGCCCCTGCCCCATCTCAGTGCCACCATGATTGAGATGCACAGACCCATCTGTATAGACATGTACCAGCGCGCCTGCTTGATTCAGCATGGTCTTATTAAAGGAAATCCCAAATTTGACAGGGGTGAGCGAAATACCGCGCTTTTGCCATAGATTATCTTTGTTAAAGGTCTCTATCTCAGCGCGTCTTGCCAGATAATCTGACTGTTCTTGCAAGCTATCTGATAGCGCGCCAATGATACAATCACGCACCGGCTGGCCATAGGGCGTAAGCTGGCCTGCCTGTGCGCTGTCTTTTTCGGCATAAAAATTTCGCGCGCGCACAATCATTGGATCAAGGCCTAGATGATGTGCGACCTCATCGATAATGCGCTCCATCGCCACCATACCTTGCGGGCCACCAAAGCCGCGAAAGGCCGTATTAGAAGGGGTGTTTGTGCGACACATCTTGCTTGTGATGGTGACATTCTCGCAAAAATAACAATTCTCAGCATGCATCATGGCCCGCCCCGCAATGGCCGCTGATAAATCAAATGACATCCCGCAACGAGAAGCCTGCATCACATCAAGTGCCAACAGTTGCCCCTCATCATCAAAGCCGACCTGATATGATATTTTGAAATCATGACGCTTGCCTGTCACCTTCATATCTTCATCACGGTCAAGCACAAGCTTGGCTGGCTGGCCTGTTTTCACCGCCGCTAATGCCGCAATAATGGCTGGCATATTGGCTTGGCTCTCCTTGCCACCAAAGGCGCCGCCCATGCGCCGCACATCCACCGTTATTTGATGAAAGCTGGTACCTAAGACCTCTGCGACCTTATGCTGAATTTCGGTTGGATGCTGGGTTGAGGCAAATAATTGCAAGGCCCCTGCCTCACCTGGCACCGCAATTGCCGCTTGGCCTTCAAGATAGAAATGCTCTTGGCCGCCAATTTCAAACACACCCGATAGATGATGCGGCGCTGTGCCAAGAGCCGTCTTTGCATCACCGATAGATAAACGCTTGGGCGGCTCTAGCAGAGTATCAGCCGCCAATGCCTCATCAATCGTCAGGATAGGCGGCAAGGGCTCTATCGCTATTTTGGCTTTTGTGGCCGCCATACGCGCTTGCTTTGCCGTCTTGGCAACCACAGCAAATAGCACCTGCCCGTGATAATGCACCTTGCCATCTGCGAAAACAGGGTCATCTCCCATAATCGGGCTGGCATCATTCACCCCGTCAATATCCTCAAGGCTTAGGACGCGCACGACACCCGCAGAGGCTTTGACATCGGTTAGATCTAAGGTTGTGATGATACCATGCGCGACCTCAGATAGCCCAAGCGCGATGGAAAGACAATTCTCAGGCATCGACTTATCATCAATAAAACCAGCGCCTCCTGTCACATAAAGCGCCGCGCTATCATGGGCAAGCGGTTGATGTAAAACGGTCTTTGACATCATCCCTCCCCCATGGCTTTGGCAAGATAAAGCTGTTTTTGGGTCGCTTCGACGATAAAGCTTTTGCGCACAAGATTGGCCGCCACTTGCAAACGATAGGCGGCTGAGGCGCGCATATCGCTAAGCGGGGTAAAGTCAGCGGCGATCATGTCTGAAAAATCCATCTCTGCCAGCTTTGCCACTTCCTTGCCCATGATAAAGGCTTCCGTGGCAGGCGCGCGTTTTGGTGTTGCGGCCATACCCCCAAAAGCAAGGCGGATATCTGTGACAACACCCTCTTTGACTGTCAGGCGCATTGCTTGCAAGACAGCTGAGATATCTTGGTCAAAGCGCTTTGATATTTTATAGGCATGAAAGCGCGTATCGGCTGGTAAATCAGGCAGATACAGCGCACTCACAAATTCATCAGACGCTCTGTCTTGGACGCCGTAAGAGATGAAAAAATCATCCAGTGATACTTTGCGCATGCCTGCCTGCGAGGTTAGATGAACGACCCCATCAAGAGCCAGCATGCAAGGCGATATATCACCAATTGGTGAGCCATTTGCCACATTCCCGCAGACTGTGCCAGTGGCGCGTACCTGTGCAGAGCCAAATCGGCGCCAGACCTCTTGCAACGCCTCTGGTGCATCTTGAAGCGCCTGCATTGCCTGGTTATGCGTAACGCCAGCCCCAATCTCTACACCGCCTTCAACAGGCGATACTAACGCCAGCTCATCTATTTTGCCTGTATAGATAAAACAGCTTAATTGCCGATGTTGTTTTGTCACCCACAGGCCGATATCTGTGCCGCCTGAAAGGATTTGTGCGCCTTCATACTCAGCTAGCAATCGCGCCGCCTCTGCGGTTGTGCGCGGCGCATAAAAATGCTGCCCCTCCGCCTTAATGGCCAAGCTTTCATCGCCCTTATGATAGGCCGCAAGAAAGGCATCTTCTGTGTCAAGGCGTGCGCGCTCCCATGCAGGACTTTGATAATCAGCCAATGATTTTGCCGCTTTCACAATCGGGCCATAGCCTGTGCAACGACACAGATTACCTGCCAGCGCATCATCAATCTCTTGGTCATCCAGCACCTGTTTATCGCGCCATAAATGATACAAGGATGTTATAAAACCGGGGGTGCAAAAGCCGCATTGCGCGCCATGATGGTCAACCATCGCCTGTTGCACAGGATGCAATTCGCCATCAGGGCCAGCGATGCCTTCGACTGTGACAATCACCGCCCCATCCAACATGGGCATAAATAAGATGCACGCATTTACCGCACGCATCTCATCTACCAGCCTGCCTGAGGCATCTGGCCTTTGCAGGCGCATAAAGACCGTGCAAGCGCCGCAATCACCCTCAGCACAGCCTTCTTTGGTGCCTGTCTTCTTGGCTGACAGACGCAACCAATTAAGCAATGTCGTATCAGGGCGCACATCGTCTATGTGATGCACCTCGCCATTTAGACAAATTTCAATAACTGACTTCATAATCTCAGCGACCACAAAAAAGGTTAACTCTTAACTCTTACCATTCGCAAAAGAGCTATTATACCAGCGTATCAGCAACTGACGCTCCTCATCTTCCATATAGCTCACATTTGCGGGCGGCATAGCGTGTGACAGCCCTGATTGCGTGACAATCACATGGGCTTGGCGAAGGATTTGGCTATCCGTTTCAAGCATCACGCCCTTTGGTGGCCAGCGCACACCATCATAAAAGGGCTCACTTGCATGACACATAGAACAACGCCCTAGCACCACATCACGCACATCCTCATAATGCGGTGATTGCGCCAACTTGATTTGCTGTTCTGTCAAAGATAATTCAGACAATGCCGGCTCATCATAGGATTTATGCGAAAATAACGGCGCCAGAGAAAGCGCCATGATCGCCAAAAACAGCGCGATAGTCACACCCCATGTCCAACGAGGCGAGCCTTTACGCGCATGATTGCTGTTGAAATAATGACGGATAGACACACCCATCAAAAATACCAGCGCCGCGATAATCCATGAATAATCGGTTGAATGCGCCAACGGGTAATGGTTGGACAACATAAAGAATATCACCGGCAGGGTTAGATAATTATTATGGGTCGAACGCACCTTTGCTATCTTGCCATATTTGGCATCAGGCGTGCGCCCGGCTTTTAAGTCTGCCACCACAATGCGCTGGTTGGGAATGATTATCATCAGTACATTAAATGACATAATCGTCGCTGTCACAGCGCCTAAATGCAGGAAGGCGGCTCTGCCTGTAAAAATCTGGTCAAGACCATAGGCAAGCAGGACAAGGATGACATAAAGCGCCAACATCAACGCTGTTGGATTATCGCCCAATGGCGAGCGGCATAGCGCGTTATAGCCTACCCAGCCAACCGCCAATACCGC
>DBMZ01000050.1:17280-22585 GCA_002299005.1 Alphaproteobacteria bacterium UBA685
ACATAATAGACCACCGCCATCAGCGCAAAGCCTGACAGCCATGTGGCATAAGATTCCCACTTAAACCACGTCAAATGCTCTGGCAGGGTTGGCGGGGCGACAAGGTATTTTTGAATATGGTAAAACCCGCCCCCATGCACTTGCCATTCTTCGCCATTCACCAAATCAGGCAGGCCTTCATGACGGCGCAGACCCAAATCAAGCGCGATAAAATAAAAAGAAGAGCCTATCCAAGCAATGGCGGTAATCACATGTAACCAGCGCAAGGCAAATTCTCCCCAATCAAGCGCAAGAAGGCCCAAAAACGATAGCTCTAGCTCAGTCCCAAACATCATTTAGCTCCCCCGATATGTCGAATAGCCATAAGGTGATAATAATAATGGCACATGATAATGAGATTGCGCATCTGCCATACCAAATATGATAGGCACCTCATCCAAAAATTTAGGCTCTGGCAAATCATCATAATGTGCTTCTAAATAAGCGCCTGCCTGAAATACCAGCATATAGCGACCAGCGGCAAACGACCCCTTTGGCAAGATAGGCGTATCTGTGCGGCCATCATCATTGGTGCGCATATCGCAAATATGGATTTGCTCACTGCCCTCAAGGCGGTAAAGGCTTATCGCCAAATCAGCCGCTGGCATGCCGCGCCCTGTATCAAGCACATGTGTCGTTAAAAAGCCGCTATTCATTGCTCATAAACCTTCCCACTTTTATCACCAAGATGACAAATGCTTTATTCTTGACTGTTAACTGGTCTACTATGTCACCTATAGTGCTTTGTTTCTATCATTTTGTGCGAGAAAAAAACGAACATGCGATACCCAAGAGATATGAGAGGTTATGGCGATCAGACGCCGAGAGCGCCTTGGCCTAACAGCGCCAAAATTGCGGTTCAATTCGTTGTGAATTACGAAGAAGGCGCTGAGAATAATATCCTGCATGGTGATAGCGCATCAGAAGCCTTTTTATCAGAGATTGTGGGCGCCGCCGCATGGCCAAATCAGCGTCATTGGAACATGGAATCTCTCTATGAATATGGCGCAAGAGCTGGTTTTTGGCGCCTGCACGCGCTTTTCACAAAAGCTGATATCCCGGTGACTGTCTATGGCGTAGCACAAGCCCTCAAACGCGCACCAGATCAGGTGCAAGCGATGCTTGAGGCAGATTGGGAAATCGCAAGCCACGGCCTGAAATGGATTGAATATAAAGATCATAGTCCCGAAGAAGAACGCGCTGACATCATAGAAGCTATCCGCATGCATGAGCTCATCACGGGGCAAAAGCCGCAAGGCTGGTATACTGGCAGATGTTCTGTGAACACGGTTGATCTGGTGGCGGAACAAGGCGTTTGCACTTACCAGTCAGATTGTTATGGCGATGATTTGCCCTATTGGCACGAGACGCCCTCTGGCCCGCAATTGATGGTGCCTTACACGCTTGATGCCAATGATATGCGCTTTGCGACCCCGCAAGGCTTTAACACAAGCGAGCATTTCTTCACCTATCTCAAAGATAGCTTTGATGCGCTCTATGCCGAGGGTCTGGCAGGTACGCCAAAGATGATGTCTATCGGCCTTCATTGTCGTCTTATCGGCAGGCCTGGCCGTATTCAGGGCCTGCGCAAATTTATCGATTATGTGAAATCGCATGAGCAAGTTTGGCTAGCCAAGCGCATTGATATCGCCAAAGCATGGGTTGAGGCCCATCCCTATAAGCCGCCCTTCTCGCCAGCGTCTCTGTCTGAAGAAGATTTCATGGCCCATTTTGGCGGTGTTTATGAGCATTCACAATGGATTGCCGAACACACCTTTGCCGATGAGCTAGGGCCCGTACATAATAGCCCAAGCGCGTTTGCCGCTGCTATGGCCTATCATTTCAGAGCGGCAAGTGATAACAGGCGCCTTAGCGTCTTGCGCGCCCACCCAGATTTAGCTGGCAAGCTTGCACAAGCGCGCCAATTAACGCCAGAATCGGCAGATGAGCAGGCTTCAGCAGGCTTAGATGCGCTAACAGATGCTGAAAAACAGACTTTCACCGAACTGAATGAGGCCTATGTTGCCAAGTTTGGCCATCCATTTATCATTGCCGTCAAAGCCCATACAAAGGCTAGCATTCTTGCCGCTTTCAAAAAACGCATCAACCATGATAGCGCGACCGAATTGCAAGAAGCTTGTCAACAAGTTGAAAAAATTGCAGGGTTTCGGATAAAGGCTATTTTCGATAGTGAAAATGACTAAAATAATGGCGAATTATAGGGAATTAAGTGTGCAATAGATGACCAAAAACAGTCAAATGACATCTTATTACGCACCGCAAGGTGGTCTGCCATCACAAAAGACACTTCTCACAGATAGAGCTGTTTTTACAACCGCCTATGCCGTGATCCCAAAAGGCGTCATCAGTGATATTACGACATCGCACCTTCCCTTTTGGGACAAGACACGCCTATGGGTGATCGCGCGCCCGATGACAGGCTTTGCTGAGACATTCTCGCACTATATCGTTGAGGTTAGCGCCAATGGTGGCTCTGATAAGCCTGATACAAATGATGAGGCGCAATCTGTTTTATTCATCGTCGAAGGACAGGTCACCCTCTCTTATGGCGGCACAGATTACACACTGTCCGCCGGTGGCTATGCCTATCTGCCTGCAGGCCTTGATTGGCGCTTGAAAAACACCTCTTCTGATAAGGCGGTATTCCATTGGATACGCAAACGCTATCAACGCGTTGATGGCATTGAAGCTCCAGAAGCATTTGTGACCTCTGATCAAGAAACAACGCCGATTGAGATGCCTGATACAAACGGTGTTTGGGCCACGAGCCGCTTTGTTGAGCCAGATGATATCCGCCATGATATGCATGTGAATATCGTCACATTCCAGCCAGGCGGGGTTATCCCTTTTGCCGAAACGCATGTGATGGAACATGGGCTGTATATTTTACAAGGCAAGGCCGCCTATCATGTCAATCAAGATTGGGTTGAGGTTGAGGCAGGTGACTATCTATGGCTTCGCGCTTTTTGTCCGCAAGCTTGTTATGCCGGCGGGCCAGAGCCGTTCCGCTATTTGCTTTATAAAGACGTAAACAGGCATCCAGATTTGTTGCTATAGCCTGATAAAATAAGGGGGCGCCGGCCGTGACCACAAACATCCAGATAGAACCACTTACCCTTGAGGCTTTCGCGCCTTTTGGTGATGTGCTTTATTTTGATGGTGCGCCTGATAAAATGATTAATCAGGGGCTATGTGGGCGCTATCATGATAGGGCCTTACTGACGCTAGGCGATGGCAAGGCTGGTATCAGCCTGTTTGATGCCAAGCCGCGCACCCTTCCCTATCAGCTTGATTTATTAGAACGCCATCCGCTTGGCTCGCAAGCCTTTTTGCCGATGAGCGAACACCCCTTCTTAGTGATCGTCGCACCTGATGCAGGCGGAAGACCTGACAGGCCGCGCGCTTTTATCACTGAGCCGCATATGGGTGTGAACTACCATGCAAATATTTGGCATGGCGTGTTGACACCCCTATCAGCTCCGGGACGTTTTGCGGTGATTGACCGCATTGGCGCCGGAGATAATCTCGAGGAATTCTGGCTGGAGACGCCGTATATAATTATGAGGTGACGAAAGGCCAGAGTTTGCAATCAACTGCTTATGGGGGGAAATCATGGCAGCAGATAATTCACTTGGCACCCCGGCACAACTTGCCGACCCAAATTACACACCGAAACTGGCACAGGCAGTGCCACTCGGCATTCAGCATATATTGGCGATGTTTGTATCAAACGTCACACCCGCCATTATCTTGGCAGGGGCCGCAGGTTTTGGCTTTGGCTCAAACTCAGCTGACTTTCCATCACTTATCTATATGATTCAGATGTCGATGGTCTTTGCGGGTCTTGCGACTTTAATCCAGACTATTGGCATTGGCCCCATTGGGGCGCGCCTGCCTATCGTGCAAGGGACGAGCTTTGCCTTTGTGCCCATTATGATCCCGCTTGTCGCTGGCAAGGGCGTTGATGCGATGGCCGCCGTGATGGGAGGCGTCTTGGTTGGCGGTATCTTCCACATGTTCCTTGGCACATTCATTAAGCGCATTCGCTTTGCCTTCCCGCCATTGGTCACAGGCCTTGTTGTGCTGATGATTGGCCTTGCCTTGATAAAGGTTGGCATCCAATATGCCGCGGGCGGTGTGCCTGCGATTGGCACGCCTGATTATGGCACAGCGCTTAATTGGACAGCCGCTGGCATTGTGATTGTCGTGGCTCTTGGTTTGAAATTCTTTACCAAAGGCTTGCTATCCGCCGGCGCTGTTCTTGTTGGCATGATTGCCGGCTATCTGTTTGCGATGACGCAAGGCATGGTCAATTTTGGCGGCGTTAGCAATGCGGCGCTGTTCTCTGTGCCTATGCCATTTCATTTTGGCATGGAATTTACCGCTGCGGCGATTATCGGCATGTGCGCCATGTCGTTTGTCTCTGCCGTTGAAACAGTGGGCGACGTCTCAGGCATCACTAAAGGCGGTGCCAAGCGCGAGGCAACAGACGAAGAAATCCAAGGGGCGACCTATGCAGATGGGTTTGGCTCTGCCATCGCCGGCCTGTTTGGCGGCCTTCCCAACACATCATTCAGCCAGAATGTCGGCCTTGTCGCAATCACAGGCGTGATGAGCCGCAAGGTGGTCACATTTGGCGCGATTTTGCTTGTGATTGCCGGTCTTATCCCAAAGGTTGGGGCAATTATCTCAACCGTGCCTATCGAAGTTTTGGGCGGCGGTGTGATCGTGATGTTTGGCATGGTTGCCGCGGCAGGCGTCTCTATCTTGGCGGGCGTTGAATGGAACCGCAGGAACCTGATGATTTTTGCGATATCTCTATCGGTTGGCCTCGGCCTCCAGCTTGAACCAGGCGCCTTGCAGCACCTAACAGGCACCGTCAAGATATTAATGACCTCAGGCCTGCTCCCTGCGGCATTATTGGCGATGATATTGAACCTCATCCTGCCTGAAGAGCTACCAGAAGCGTAACAAGCGCGTTTGATAGGACCTTAAAAAGACCCCTTCTATCGCCTGATAGAGGGGGTCTGAATATGGTGAGGCAACACACATACAAAATATGAGACATTATGATTTTGATGCCTGTGACTTTACTCTAAAGCCTCTTGCTATATCAGAAATATTTGTCACTGCTATAAAGCAGATTTTAGGAGCTTGTTAGCTGCTCACCCTTTTCATTTAAGATGAATGATAAAATTTGTGGTGACGGTTAGATGTTGCGGCTGTGGTGTGGCGGTGATGGTCA
>DBMZ01000039.1:0-2216 GCA_002299005.1 Alphaproteobacteria bacterium UBA685
GCTTCATCATTTTGGGCCTCATCATTTTGGGCCTCATTTTGAGCAAGGCTCGTTACACCCTCATCCTGAACAGCTGGCGCATTTTCTGCCACACTCTCATCTGCAACGCTCTCTTTTGCGGCAGTATTTTCAGATACCACAGTCTCAGCAATCAGCTCTTCGCCAGCCACAGCCCCATCTGTGCTATCGCTTGGTGCTTCGACCTCAATGGTCGTTGTCGCAACCACGCTTGGCGCATTCGCCGCAGGGGCTTGATAGCGGTCAAAAATCTGCCAACCAATATAGCCTGTCACCAACACAAGCACCACGATCATAGCGCTCATAGCGCCTGACATGCGAGGCTCTAGCGCTTCATCTGGGAATGAATAATGCGGGCTCTGGTGGGCCATCGATGTGCGCATCTTATACGCATCAAGGAACGCCGCATCATCAATGTTCAAAAATTTACAATAGCTCTTAATATAGCCAAACCCATAGGTGGTGCCTGGCAGAACATCATAATCTTCTTCTTCGATGGCGATGAGGTAATTTTTCGGGATACGCAATTCAAATGACAAGGTGGGGATATCAACGCCCGCTTTTTCGCGTTCAGCGCGCAAATCTGCGCCACCATGGCTTACACCGCCATGATCTAATAAATCACCGAATGATGATTTATCGCTCTTGTCTAAGACGTTATCCGTTTTCAAGGCGCCGTCCCTGTTATTGGGCACATATATTTCGCTGTACCATCATATTTTGAATATCTTTAAGAATCTCTTAAGATTTGTACTCAACACTAGAAAACCGCAAAAAACAACTAAATTACGGTATTTTTTGTCTTTTTTATCCAAAAGAATGATATTTTTTATGATTCTCTGTTAGGCCATGTGCAATTCGAAGGCATCATGAAGTGTGCGAACGGCTAATTCTGTGTACGCCGAATCGATCAAAACCGAAATTTTAATCTCACTTGTTGAAATAACCTGCAAATTCACGCCCTTATCAGACAGCGAGGTAAACATCATATTGGCGATACCAGCTTGGGTACGCATCGCTGTGCCGATGATAGAGACTTTCGCAATATTTTTATCAGAGACAACACGCTCAAATGGCAACTCAGACTTCAGACCTTGGATCACGTCATTTGCCTTATCAGCATCACCCGCGCCAACAGAGAAGGTAATATCTGTTTTATCATCACTAGCAGAGCCTGATTGCACGATCATATCGATATTCACATGCGCTTCGGCAAGGGCTTTAAAGATACCCGCCGCGACACCTGGCTTATCCTGCAAACCAACAATTGTGATACGTGCTTCATCTGCGCTATAAGCAATGCCACTAATTTTTTGTTGTTCCATTTGATTATCCTCATCTACGACCATTGTGCCTGGCTCATCATTAAAGCTTGAGCGCACTTGGATTTTAACATTATGGCGCATACCCATCGCCACTGAACGTGTTTGCAAAACTTTTGCGCCAGCTGATGCCATCTCTAGCATTTCTTCAAAGGTGATTTGGTCAAGCTTGCGCGCTTTTGGCATAATGCGTGGGTCTGTTGTATAGACGCCGTCCACATCTGTATAAATATCACATCTATCCGCATTAAGCGCCGCCGCCAATGCCACAGCAGAGGTATCAGACCCGCCTCTGCCAAGCGTTGTGATGCGCCCTTCGTCGGACACGCCTTGAAAGCCTGCGACAACTGCCACTTGGCCTTGCGACAGGCGGTTGGCGATTTCATCTGCCTGAATCTCTTCAATGCGCGCAGAGCTATGCGTGCTATCAGTCTTAAACGGCACCTGCCAGCCAAGCCATGAGCGCGCATCAATGCCAATATTCTGCAAAGCGATTGCCAATAGGCCAACCGTGACCTGTTCCCCTGTTGCGACGATGGCATCATATTCTCTGGCATCATGCATAGGGCCGATATCTCTTGCCCATTCCACCAGCTGGTTTGTTGTGCCAGACATCGCTGAGACCACAACCGCAACCTCATTGCCCGCATCAACCTCAGCCTTGACACGCTGTGCTACATTCCGAATACGGTCGAGATCTCCGACCGAAGTACCACCAAATTTTTGAACAATTCTTGCCATGATAGCATCGCCAATCTATTTTATGACCAAAGCGTTCTCTTCTTTTCAAAAACGCGGACTAAAGCTGAAAAACTATGGCACCTGTCATATACGGACAAGCGCGCAGACACAAGTTATTATTGAGATATGTGCGAC
>DBMZ01000039.1:2335-3115 GCA_002299005.1 Alphaproteobacteria bacterium UBA685
ATGGCAAAAAATAACAGGAAAGATAAAGGCACATATGACCATCACCGAAAGCCAAAATGCCGCTAACAGCCAAGATGTTAAGGACACCGCGCAATTTGACAAATTAGGCGACCAATGGTGGAACTTATCAGGGCCGATGGCGCCTTTGCATCATTTCACGCCTGTACGCATCAGCTTTATCTTAGATATGCTGAAACGCTATGGTCTCAGCGATACCGCTATCAAGCCAGATCTATCCGCTTTGCGGATTTTGGATATTGGCTGTGGCGGCGGTCTATTGGCAGAACCCTTTGCAAGGCTTGGCGCAGATGTCACCGCCATCGATGCCTCTAGCGCGGCGATTGAGGCGGCCAAAGCACATTGCGCGGCGCAAGGCCTTACCATCAATTACCGCAATTGCCTCTCTGAAGAATTGGCCAAAGAATGCCTTCAAGATGAGACTAAATATGACCTCATCTATAGCTCTGAGGTGATAGAGCATGTCGCCGCACGCCAGCCCTTTATCCGCGCTATTGCCGATATGTTGGCACCTGACGGGGTGGTTGTTATCACCACCATCAACCGCACCTTGGCCGCGCTTGCAACCGTCAAGATTGGCGCCGAATATATCACAGGCGATATCCCAAAAGGCACGCATGAATATCAGAAATTTGTGACACCGCGCGAATTGCAAACAGAATGCCGCCAAGAAGGCCTGTTGCTCGATAATCTGACAGGCTTTGTGCCCTCAATAAGAGGCGGCTTTCGCACCTCATCCTTTATGGGCGTGAATTATGCGGC
>DBMZ01000039.1:3333-3514 GCA_002299005.1 Alphaproteobacteria bacterium UBA685
GCGGCAAATCGGGCAGATGATGATAAATCACGCCCTCATCAGCCAGCTCTTCACGCTCATCTTGCGTGGTTGTCCCATAGATAGGCTTTTGGTCTTTTTCCCCATGATGCATGGCCCGCGCTTCATCGGCAAAGCGTGTGCCGACATCTGTGAAGTCTTTTTTGACCTTTTTATGCATATC
>DBMZ01000085.1 GCA_002299005.1 Alphaproteobacteria bacterium UBA685
CATTTGGACCAAATCAACAAGCAATGCTTTGGCATGTTTAGCGCGCGCCTGCACGAGTTTTAGATCGCGCATCACCACAAGCTTATGGTCACCTTTTAATTGCACTTGGCCCTTTTGGCTAGCAATCCATCCGACCAACGCATCTGGATTTTCAAAGCGATTATCTTTAAAAATAAGTGAGAATCCCTTATCACCAGCATCGATTTTCTGCACATTCGCACGTCTGCATAATTGTTTTAATTCAACGATTTGCAGCAAATTGCTAACCGAATCTGGAATCTGTCCAAAGCGGTCAATCAGCTCTGTCATCATCTGGTTCATCTCATCTTCATTCTGCAATGAGGCAATGCGGCGATAGATTGAAAGACGGCTTGTCAAATCAGGGATATAGGCCTCGGGGATCAAGACTTTGGTGCCAATTGAAATTGATGGCGCATAATCTTGCTTTTGCGACTCTTGATCTTTGGCACGGCTTTTTTGCGCGATTTCAACCGCTTGCCGCAGCATATCTTGATACAGCTCAACCCCGACCTCTTTGACATGGCCTGATTGCTCGTCACCAAGCAGATTCCCTGCCCCTCTAATATCAAGGTCATGAGAGGCAAGCGTAAAGCCGGCGCCTAGCTTATCAAGCGTTTGCATAACCTCAAGGCGACGTTTCGCGCCAGGCGTCATGATTTTGTGCTGGTCAGTTGTCAAATAGGCATAGGCACGCTGTTTTGAGCGCCCAACACGCCCTCTTAACTGGTAGAGCTGTGAGAGGCCAAACATATCAGCGCGGTGAATAATCATCGTATTGGCAGACGGAATATCAATGCCAGATTCGACGATATTGGTTGAAATCAAGATCTCAGCCTGCCCTTCGCCAAAGGCTGTCATCGCCTTATCAAGCTCTGTCGGGGTCATGCGCCCATGGGCTGAGATAATCTTGGCATCAGGCACTAATTTGACAATCCTCTCATAAAGACGCGCCATATCATCAATGCGCGGGCAAACAACAAATGACTGGCCGCCTCTGAAACGCTCACGAAGCAGGGCTTCTTTTAGAACCACATTATCCCACGCGCCAATAAAGGTGCGCACCGCCAGCCTATCAACAGGCGGGGTCGCGATAATCGACATTTGCCGCACACCTGTCAGCGCCATCTGCAAGGTGCGCGGGATAGGTGTTGCGGTCAAAGTAAGGACGTGAATATCGCCTTTTAACTCTTTGAGACGCTCTTTTTGACCGACACCAAAGCTTTGCTCTTCATCGACAATCAACATGCCCAAATTATTGAATTCAATCGATTTGGCCAATAATGCATGAGTGCCGATGATAATCTGTGCTGAGCCATTGGCGATATTTTCCTTAATCGCCTTCGCATCAGAGGTGCTAGTCATCCGCGATAGGATAGAGACATCAATCGGAAAGCCCTTAAAACGCTCTGTGAAGACCTTACCATGCTGGCGCGCAAGCAATGTGGTTGGCGTCACCAAAGCCACCTGATAGCCCGCCATAGCCGCAACAAAGGCGGCTCTTAGCGCAATCTCTGTCTTGCCAAAACCAACATCACCGCAAATCAGCCTGTCTGTTGCCTTGCCAGAGGCCAAATCATCGAGCACATCTGAGATAGCATCAAGCTGATCTTCGGTCTCAGCAAAGCCAAAGCGCGCACAAAATTCTGCAAAACCGCCCTCTGGTGCCACCAAAGGCTGGGTCGTCGCAACCGCTCTATTTGCCGCGATACGGATAAGCTGTTCGGCCATGATTTTGATGCGCTCTTTGATTTTCGCTTTGCGCGCTTGCCACGCAACACCGCCTAATTTATCAAGCACCACATCGGTTGAATCCTTGCCATAGCGCGAAAGCATATCAATATTTTCAACCGGCAGATAAAGCTTATCCCCGCCTTGATAAGATAGCATCAAGCAATCATGCTCTGTGCCCCCTGAATTGATGGTCTCTAGCTTCTCATAACGGCCAATGCCATGTTCAACATGCACCACAAGGTCGCCCTGCTCTAGCGAGGCCACCTCGGTGAGGAAATTTTCAGCACGGCGCCTGCCAACAGGGCGTGCCAATCTTGTGCCGAAAATATCTTGTTCTGTGACCACCCGTAAATGGTCAAGCGCAAAGCCCTTTTCGAGCGGCCAATAAGCTGTGGCGATTTTAAAGCCCATAGCGGCGGTCAAATCCGTCACATAGGGCACCGCATTGCCTGTGGCTTCTTGTATCATATCGCCTGTACGCCGCGCCGCGCCTTCACTTGTGGCGGCGATGATATGCACATCATTCGCCCCTGCCGCATCAAGCATCCCGGCAATATGCGTTAATTTTGAGCCTGTCTCAGCCACCGCAAGGCCAATGCCACCACGACCGCCGACATCATAGGCATCTTGGTTCGCACGATCTTGGCTAAAGCTTGAGATGAAGTGCGCTTGCGGGCCTTCAACCGCGCGCTCAACAGCCTCTTGATCACGATAATGCCAATGAGGCGCCAAAGGGAAATAGGCGATATCTCCTTCTGTTTCTGGCACTTTGCGGGCCTGATAAAACTCGTCTATCTGCTCAAGACGCGCTTGAATTGCGGGCTTTGCTTCCTCATCAAAAAATATTGGCGCGGGGCTAGCTGATTTATTTTGGCAATAATCTTCAATCGTTGCCATCTCTTCATGAAGCAAGGCTGACCAATGTTCTAAGGCTGGCACCATACGTGCAGATGAGACAGATTCATATAGAGGCGATTTGGTGCCTTGGCCGCCAAAAAACTCTCTAAATCTAGAACGAAAGCGTGCAATCGCGTCATCATCAAGCAAGAATTCAGTCGCTGGCTGTAATAACACCCCGTCGCTTGGCGAGACTGACCGCTGTGTCAGCGCGTCAAATGATTTGATGGTCTCCACCTCATCACCAAAGAAGTC
>DBMZ01000056.1:0-5038 GCA_002299005.1 Alphaproteobacteria bacterium UBA685
GGCACACATGCGCTTCTGACAGATGATGTGCAATTCGCTGATTTAGGCTTGGCGGTTGTGGATGAACAGCATCGCTTTGGCGTCAAACAGCGCATGAGCCTGAGTGCCAAGGGCGCTGATTGTGATGTGCTGGTGATGACGGCCACACCGATACCACGCACACTATCAATGACCGCCTATGGTGATTTGCAATCAAGTATCATTGATGAAAAACCACCGGGGCGTGAAGATATTGACACCGCCATTATCAGTCTCGATCGTATTGCTGAAATTGTGGAGAAGCTGCGTTCACGCCTTGGCCCAAATTTTAGAGCCTATTGGATTTGCCCGCTTGTTGAAGAGAGTGACAAATCTGATATCACCGCCGCAGAAGAACGATTTGCCACCCTGCAAGCCGCCCTGCCTCACACCAACCCGCAATTAGTGCATGGGCGTATGAAGGCTGATGAAAAAGAAGCTGTCATGGCACAGTTTCAATCTGGCCAATCACAGTTGCTGGTGGCAACCACAGTGATTGAGGTAGGCGTTGATGTGCCAGAGGCGGGCATTATGATTATTGAACATGCGGAACGTTTTGGCCTTGCCCAGCTTCACCAATTGCGTGGGCGTGTTGGCAGGGGCAGTACGAAATCAGTCTGTCTTCTGGCCTATCAAGGCCCGCTGAGCGAGACTGCCACCGCGCGCCTTAAAATCATGCGTGAAACAAATGATGGCTTCAGGCTAGCCGAAGAGGATTTGCGCCTGCGCGGGCCGGGCGAGATATTGGGACAGCGTCAATCAGGGATGCCAGAATTTGCGATGGTAGATCTGGCTGCCCATGCGCACCTTATTTCCTATGCGCGTGATGCGGCTGAGAAAATCATCGCCGCAACCCCCACCCTAGAAGGTGAAAAAGCAGACAAATATCGCCTGCTTTTAAGTCTGTTTGAGCGTGATAACGCGATTAAATTTCTTGCTTCCGGCTAGAAACGAAGCCGTTTACCCTCTTATTTCTTCAGTTTTTTTGGCGTATGAGGCGGTGTCACAATCCCCCCAGATACCACAAGTTTGACGGCTTCCTCGACACTCATATCAAGATATTTCAAATCTGATTTAGGGCAGAACAGCAAAAAGCCAGATGTCGGGTTAGGCGTGGTCGGCACAAAGACATTCACCGTCTCATCAGGGATCGCTGTTGAAACCTCGCCTTTGGTACCGCCTGTCACAAAGCCAATAACCCACAAATCTTTGCGCGGATATTCAACCAGCACAACATCACGAAACGCGTCTGATTGCGAGGTCAGGACAGTTTCAAGAATTTGCTTACTCGCCCCATAAATCGTGCTCACAATCGGCATACGATTTAAGAGATTCTCACCAATCCTAATCAGCCATCTGCCAAAGAAACCAGCCGCAACGGCGCCAATCACGGTAATAGCGACAACCCCGATAATCAGACCAACGCCCGGAATAGAGGTATAAATTGTATCTCTAAAGGCAGGCGGCATTAAATCTGTGACCCAGCCATCGATAATATCAACAAACAACCAAATAATATACACCGTCAACAAGACAGGCGAGGTCACAAGTAGACCTGTTAGAAACCATCCACGAAGGCGTGAAAAGAAAGAGGCGTTTGAGGCGCCATCATTTTTTAAAGGTTGCTCGCTCATAGATTATTCCTCTAATAATAGTGGATTTAAATGGTGATGGGGCATGCCGCAAAACAGGCATAACCATCTTGAACAGATAGATGATAACATAGATTAAGGACTTATGGTGCCAGATAATAGCAAGCTCTTAGCTGAAATCCAGAGATTACATAAAATAATGCAGGATTTGCGCAACCCTGAAACAGGTTGCCCGTGGGATGTTGAACAGAGTTTTGAGACAATCGCCCCCTACACGATCGAAGAAGCCTATGAAGTCTCAGAGGCCATCTATAGCGGCGATAGGGCCAAGATAGCTGATGAGCTTGGTGATTTGCTTTTGCAAGTGGTCTTTCATGCCCAAATCGCCGCCGAAGAAGGCTCATTTGATTTGGCCGATGTGGCGCGTGCTATCTCTGATAAGATGATACGCCGTCACCCACATGTTTTTGGGGATGAGTCAAGAGACAGCGCGGCTGAACAAACCATCGCATGGGAAGATATCAAAGCCCAAGAGCGTGCCGCCAGCCAATCTGATGATAAGCCTGCCTCTGTGCTAGATGATGTGGCGGTGACATTGCCGGCAATTGTGCGTGCCGCGAAATTGCAAAAACGCGCTGCACGTGTCGGCTTTGATTGGCCTGACCTGAAGTCTGTGATTGAAAAGATGCATGAGGAAACAGGCGAGCTTTTAGAAGCGATGGCAGAAGAGCCCGATAATCATGACCGTCTGCAAGATGAAGTGGGTGATATCTTGTTTGTTGCGTCTAATATCGCGCGCAAAACAGGCGTTGAGCCAGAAAGCGCCCTGCTTGCTTGCAATCGCAAATTCGAAAAACGCTTCCGCTACATTGAACAAGCCCTGTCCGCACAAGGACGCTCAGCAGATGAGGCAAGCCTTGATGAGATGGAAGCTCTCTGGCAAGAGGCCAAAACCGCCCGCTAGGCTGGTCGCTTCACAGGGTCCGGCCAAATATGATTGGCAAGCGCAAGCCAGCTATCATCATCAGGGGCAATCAGCAACGCATTGTCACAAGTGGGCGAAAAAACAGCCCCTGTTGGCAGGCTAAAAGAGACCGCACCGACCTCTCTTGCCATCAAATCCACAGGCGTGTGATCCCACGCGGTTGTTTTGGAATGCATCAAGAAATCATGCTCTCCCAAAGCAATTAACGCCGCTTCACAACCAGCACTGCCAATAAGACGGCGATGTGATAGCGCACGCAATTGGGCCCGCACCTCGTCTCTTTTGGCGCCTGACAGGCCTTTAATGCCGCCTGTGCCAATCATATCTGACAAGCTAAAGCGCTTATAAGAGCGGCTGACAGGCTCCCATTCAGTCATCTGCGCGCCTTCATCAAGAAGCATATGATAAACGCCCTCATCTGCAACGGCGACAAGCACATCGCCATCAATCGGACGGTAAATCCACGCAATAAGCGGCTCACCTTTATCTATCAGCGATATCATGGAACAAAAATGAGGCGACCCATTGACAAAATTGCGCGTCCCATCGATGGGATCAATCACAAAAGCAAGCGACCTGCCTATCTTTTTGGCAAGGTGTGGATCATCTGAGATGCTCTCTTCCCCCACCACTAGCAAATTATCAGTGCTGTCTTTTAACAGGGCCTCAAGGCGCGGTATCAGCCAAAATTCGGCGTCCCTGTCCGCAACTGTCACAAAATCAGTATCAGATGATTTTGTCGCAATATCATCAGGGGATAAATTATTATAAAGCGGCATGATAATGTTTTGGCCGGCTTCAATCATAAGCCTTGCAACATTATCAATCAGGCCATTTTCGGAATCTGACATAATGGTACTAGTTATAACTCTTGGATCACGATTCTTCGGTTAGGGCCGATAAATCAATTAAATTAACAGGCATAATGGTTGAAATCGCGTGCTTATAGACAAGCTGGATGTGACCATCACGTTTCAGCAACATGGAATAATTATCAAACCAGGTAATAACCCCTTGCAACTTAACACCATTCATCAAAAACACTGTCACAGGCTCATGCTGTTTGCGCATTTGGTTCAAGAATACATCTTGTAAATTTCGCTGTTTTTCCATCCTGGCACATCCCTATTGTTATTGATTATTGGTGCTGGTCTTAACTAGTCACCTCTTCAATATAGGTCACGCGCAGTCGTTTGGCTACTGCCCCGGCGGTGCCATCGCCAATAAGAGCCTCATCAATAGAGCCAATAGGGGTTACGTGCGATGAGGCGCTTGTTAGGAATGCCTCTGATGCAGACAGCGCTTCTTCAATGGTGAAATTGCGTTCCACCACCTTCAATTGCATCTCTGTTGCGACAGCCATCACAGTGCGTCTTGTGATACCATTTAAGATTTTATGCGTGGCTGGACGGGTGATTAACTCGCCTTGTTTGGTGACAATCCACATATTGGAGCTTGAGCCTTCGGTAACACTGCCATCTGCGTCAATCATCACCGCCTCATAGGCCCCTGCCTCATAGGCTTTCTGCTTTGCTAGGCAATTTGGCAATAGCTGGATAGTCTTAATATCACGGCGTTCCCACCGCTCATCTGGCACAGATATCACAGGGACGGCTGGTATCTCCTTTGGGATATTTTTTGCCGTATTTTTGGCTGTGACAACCAAAGCTGGCTTAAGAGGTTTGGTCCATTTATGGTCACGCTTTGCGACGCCTCTTGTGATTTGCACATAGACAAGCCCGTTTTTGACCTGATTAAGGCGCACAATACGCGCGATGATCATCTGCAAGACTGTGCGATCAACCGGCCAAGGCATAGACATTTCTGACAAAGAGCGGTCAAGCCTATCTAAATGAGGGCCTTCATCGGCCATATGACCATCAATGATGAAGACAACCTCATAGATACCATCGCCAAATTGATAGCCCCTATCATCAATTGAGACAGCGGCTTCACGATGGGAAACATAAGAGCCATTTACATAGGCGATACGTGACATATTTTTCCTCAAAATATCCTGCTATTACCGGGAAATTAGCCTTTAAAAGCTGCCCGATAATAATGTTTCTGCCTTTGCGGCACGGCCTTGTTTTGCAAACAAAATAACCAAATCATTTGATTCAATAACCGTATCACCACGCACCGCTAGCACAATGCCTTTGCGAATAATCGCACCAAATGAAAGGCCCTTTGGAATGCGTGCATGACGCAATGTCTGCCCCACCAATGGCGAAGATGGCATAATTTCAGCCTCTAGCACCTCGCCATGACCTTCAAGCACAGAATGCACATCTCTGATACGGCCACGCCTCACATGCTCAAGAATAGATGAGACTGTGATTTGCGGCGGATTAACCACCGCATCAATACCCAAAGTTGACATTAATGGCACAAATCCGGGATTATTCACCAAAGCCACAGTATGCGCCGCCCCCATACGCTT
>DBMZ01000056.1:5214-10181 GCA_002299005.1 Alphaproteobacteria bacterium UBA685
ACGCCGGCCTCTTCGAGGATATCAGCATCAAGCGTATCACCGCACACAACAGACGTCGAAGATAACTCTGTGGCAATTTTATGCGCTTGCGGCTTGTCAATTTCGATGATGGTCGTCGAGGCATTGTTGTTATTATCACTAATTTTTTGCGCAAGAAGCATGCCAATACTGCCACCGCCGGCAATAACAGCGGTCGCGGCTTCTGTTTCAGTATGCCCAAATGCGGCCATCGCGCGTTGTGTATGCGAGGCATCACAAACGAAGTAAATCTTATCGCCTTCTTGCAATTCATCATTACCATCACGCGGCACAATCACTGATGAGCCTCTGACAATCGCGACAATCGTCATAGATAATTCAGGGAACAGAGATGTCAAATGCCGAAGCGGTGTTGACAGAATAGGACAATTTGATTTTGCCAATACACCGATAAGCTGGACCGTGCCATCAGCCATATCTTTGACATCAAACGCGCCCGGCAAGCGCAATTGACGCTCAACAGCAGAGGATACTTCTTCTTCAGGCGAGATAATATGATCAATCGGCATATGGTCAGAGCCATAGAGATCTCTGAATTCAGGATTAAGGTAAGCCCAAGACCTGATACGCGCGATACGTGTTGGCGTGTTAAAAATGGTATGCGCCACCTGTGTTGCGACCATATTAATCTCATCAGATTCAGTCACAGCAATCAGCAATTGCGCTTCACGAAGGCCTGCTTCTGTCAAAACATCCGGGTGCGAGGCAACGCCGACAACGCCTCTTACATCTGCATGTTCAACCACACGCTGGATTTTTTCACTATCCGCATCAATGACTGTGACATCATTTTGCTCTGCGGCAAGATGTGAGGCAATGGCACTGCCAACCAAGCCTGCTCCACAAATCACAATTCTCATTATCTATGCCTCGCTTATGGGAATACGACCCCTGTAAAGATACAGCCCGTCAAAGGAAACGCTAAAATAGCAGCTCATTTGGGGCATTTATATCATTGTCCCTGAATATTTAACGATTTTAACTTACGATGCAAAGCGGAACGTTCCATGCCAATCGATTTTGCCACTTTTGAGATGTTACCATCAAAGCGGTTTAACTGTTCTGATAAATATTGCGCCTCAAACATCTCGCGTGCTTCGCGCAAAGGCAGGGCATAAATATCATGCGCCATATCTGTCTTTTGCATCGGGCGTTGTTCAAGTAAATCTGTGGGAAGATCCGCGACGCTTAGCACCTCCCCTGCCTTATCAGACGCCAGAATAAGCAAGGATTCCATCACATTGCGAATTTGCCGCACAGAGCCCGGCCATTCATAAGCGCGAAACGCGCTCAGCACATCATCGCCTAGCTTCAAAGGCGCACGACCTAGTTGAAGCGCGCTAATCTTCATGAAGTATTTTGCCAATAGCGGGATATCCTCCCGCCGTTCCGCCAATGACGGGATAGTCAAAGATACGACCGCCAATCGGTAATATAAATCCTCGCGCAGACGACCTTCATCAATGGCCACTGATAGGTTTTCGGATGAGGCTGACACAATCCGCACATTGACTTGCACCTCAGCCGCACCGCCTACACGTTTGAATTTCTGTTCCGCCACCGCGCGCACCAGACGGGCTTGTGTATGACTTGGCAAATCACAGATTTCATCGAAATAAAGCGTGCCATTATGCGCTTGTTCAAACAGGCCAACAACCCGGCGCCCATCTTGGATGGATTCTGACCCAAAAAGCTCTAAATCGGCGCGCTCAGCGGTTAATTTGGCACAATTTGCGACAACAAATTTATGCACAGAACGCTCAGAACTGCCATGAATTTTACGTGCCACAAGCTCTTTGCCTGTTCCGGCACCACCTTGTATTAAAACACGGCTAGAGGTCGTCGCTAATTTATCAACGGCGGTTTTGACCGCTTTCATGCTCGCAGATTGACCGACCAGATCAAGCTCAGATACATCTTGGTTTCTGGCGCGAAGCTCACTATTTTCACGCTCCAACTTGGCGGTTTGTATCGCCCGGTTAACCGTTAGCAACAAACGCTCTGCCTTAAAAGGCTTTTCGATGAAATCATAGGCGCCCACATGCAACGCCTGCACGGCGGTCTCAATGGTGCCATGGCCCGAAATCATCACAACCGGCAGGTCAGGATAAAGCGAGCGACACCATGATAAAAGCTCTAGCCCGTCCATATCTGAATCACGCATCCAAATATCCAAAATCACGCATGATGGCGGACGCGAAACGAGATGTTCACGTGCCTCTCTTGCATTGGATGCTTCAAGTGCCACAAAGCCTTCATCTTCAAGCGTGGCGCTAATCAAAAGGCGAATATCCTTTTCATCATCAACAATCAGAATATCGCCGCTCATGTATCAAGGCTCCTATCGCTTGGCAGGCTAATCTGGACGATGGCCCCGATTTTCTCGCCCGTATCAGCCACGGCGTTTGATAGCGCAATGTGACCATTATGATCATCTACAATCTTTTGGACAATCGCAAGGCCAAGGCCGGTGCCGCTATCTCTTGTTGTCATATAGGGCTCAAATAATTTGACCAAATCACCATCTGGAAAGCCGGGGCCATTATCTTTAATCGTCAGGATAATATTATCGGCTTGATCATTCTCTATCCTGACAGCGATATAAGGCGAAGATATGGCCGCCTCTTGCAAGGCATTCATCGCATTCTGCATTACATTCGTCATCAGCTGGCGCATTAACCCTTGGTCAAGCAACATCATATCATGAAGCTCATCTGCCGCTTCAAAATGGATCGCCACATTATGGCTGTCATTTGGATTATCATCATCATTGGTCGCAAAAAGGGCTATTTGCCCCTGCACTAGCGCAGATAATTGACTAAGCTTATAACGCGGTGCTGGCATTCTGGCAAAGGAGGAAAACTCATCAACCATGCGGCCAATATCAACGACTTGCCTGCTGATAATATTGATATATTCCTGATATTTAACAGACTCTTCTTCAGATTCTGGATTATATTTTTTACTAAGCCTATCTGCCGCCAGTTCAATCGGTGTTAGCGGGTTTTTTATCTCATGCGCAATGCGGCGCGCAACATCAGACCAAGCGGCCTTTCTTTGGGCCGCAAGCAAAGCTGTGACATCATCAAATGTGACCACATAACCGATGATACGTTTCTCGACATATTCAGCTGAGATACGCGCGCGCAGGGAAATGCGCTTATCTAGCACGAATAAATCTATCTGCTCTTCTGCCCTGCCCTTACCCTTATTCTTTTTCTTAATGACCGAGGTTAGAGAGGCGAATTCAGGGATAATCATTCCCAATTTTTTCTGCAATAATTCAGATGGTTTGCGGCCCAACAAGCTACAGGCCATCTGGTTTGGCAGGGTGATGATACCATTCGCATCAAGGCCGATAACCCCTGATGACACGCCGCCTAGCACTGTTTCTGTGAATTCACGCCTTTGATCAAGCTGGGTATTTGCGGCCACAAGCTGCACGCGAGACCGCTCCATCTCATCAAGCATATTATCAATCGAACTGCCAAGGCGATGAATTTCATCCAAGCCCTGATTATCGCCAACACGCGGCTTCAAATTGCCCAAACGCACTTGGTCAACCACCGAAATAACCTGTGATAATGGCGCCACGATTGAGGTCGCCAAATTCAGACCAATCCACAAGGCCGATAATAGCAAAAGCAAGGTGACAGCAAAGAATAGGACCGCAAAGCTAATCTGTAAGTCAAATTGACGGAATGCCAATGATTGATAGTCGGACGCGGCAACTTTTGTTTGATCAACCGCCTCTAGCACGCCTGAATCAATGAAACGACCCACCAGCAAAAACGCATCAACAAATGAATTCAGCTTTACCGCGGCACGTAATTTATTACCTTGGCCAGAATCGAAAATAACCACTTCACCAGAGCGCGCACGTTGAATCCAGCTTTCATCAAGATTGGTAAATGTCAGCGCAAAAGCAAATTGTGATTTCGCCAGGATTTGTCCTGTACCATCAATAATTACGGCCTCTGACAGGTTTCTTAACAGCGTTTGATTGTTGATATAATCATCTAATTGGCGCGTATTGCCGCTAAAGGCACTTGCCTCTCTATTGACATCATTTGCCATCGCCAAGATTTGACCACGCACAGAACGCGCATGTTCTTCATAATAGGCATCTGCGACATAGACAGATTGCTCAATCGCTGTTGAAATGCGTTGCGCAAACCAGCCGCGCAACGAGAAATCCAACACAGAAATCGCAAATAAAGCGACGATAATCGCCGGCAATGTTGTGATACCGCCAAATAGCAAAGCAAGGCGCCAGTGAAGCTGTGAGCCGGCCATACGCTGGCGTCTCTCGCTCCAAATACGCCAGATTTGCCGCCCGACAAAGATAAGCAATAAGACAAGCGCACAAATCGCGCCAATAAAGATCACCTGCAAGACAGGAGACGAGCCCGCAACATAGTCAACACGGGCAAATAGCGCATAGGTACCACCGCCCAATAGAAGCGTCACCACAATCACAAGATAAGCAAGCCTATCTTCTCTTAGCCATCGGCGTTCCAATTTATCATCAACCTCATTGGCTGTCTTAAGGGGCTTACTGCTCATGATTAATCTTTATAATCGCTACGGTTCTTAGAGATAGTGAGCAAATCTATTTTCTTGCGCAATGTATTTCGGTTCAAACCCAATATTTGTGCGGCCTTAATCTGGTTGCCCTTGGTGAGATGCAGCGTCTGGATAATCAGCGGACGCTCCACCTCTTCCATAATGCGCTCGTAAAGACCTGCTGGCGGCATATTATCGCCGATTGCCTCAAAATAGGTGCGAATATGCAAATCTGCCGCTTCACTAAGCGAGCTTGTCGCTGTTTGGGGGCTTGTTTGCTTTTTGCCACCAAGCTCTCGCTGGACATCATGCGCTTCGATATGGCTAGCACTTGTGCTCATGACCAAGCGGCGCACAATGAA
>DBMZ01000056.1:10444-13772 GCA_002299005.1 Alphaproteobacteria bacterium UBA685
TCGACCCGAGCGCGTAAATCATCGCACGCCCCTATTAGAACGCGCTTTGGAAAGGCGGCGGCGGCCTTTGATGAGGCAGATGCTTGGCTTTCTAGCAACCTGACAAATTGACGTTGTGATTGCGGATCAAGCATTTCAACATTATTGGCAAAAAATGTGCCGCCAACCGCCTTGGCAATGGCGCCGTCTTCGCCAAATATGTGGCTGACATGTTCTTCTGGCGGAATTTGCGCACAATTCACCTCGATAAAGGGCGCATTATGAAAACCAGACATTTCATGCAAAGCGCGCGCAACCTGTGATTTGCTAGACCCTTGCTCAGCTTGGATAAGCACAGGCACGATTTGTGTTGAGAGCCACGCAAGCGATTTATAGACATCTTGCATCACAGTCGAACGGCCCAAAAGCGGCGCATAGGTGGCGCTTGGCGTTTCAATGGCCGCGCTATCAGCCTCTTGTGCGAAAGGCTGTTCTAGCGCGCGTCTTGTCACCTCTAACAGCTCTTTTAATTCAAACGGCTTTGGCAAATAGTCAATGACACCGCGTTGGCGTGACTGAACGGCGGTCAAAAGATTGGCTCTCGCACTCATCACGATGACCTTCAATTCAGGCAAACGCGCTTGCAAGCGCGGCAACATATCAAGCGCATCCCCATCAGGAAAGCCAACATCTGTGATAAGCAAAGCGCCGCGCCTTGCCACCGACAAATCCCACATGCCAGCGGCTGTGGCGGCAGTATGCACAACATATCCTTGCTTTTTTAAAGCTTGCGCAATGACAAGGCGGACAGATTTATCATCATCTGCCACGATAACTGACGTTGCGTGTAATGAGGTGGCTCTTGTGGATTGCATGACCATGATTATGCCCCCTCTTGGCGATGTGCCAGTGGCTCTTTATACTGTGTTAGCGGCAATAATATTTGGAAATGGGTTTCCCCTTTTTGTGATTGCACGCTGACAACACCGCCATGATCCGCCACCGCAGAGGCCACCACGGCAAGGCCAAGGCCACTTCCCTCTGCCTTGTTTGAGATAAAGGGCTCAAATAATATATCGCGCAATTCCTCAGATATACCCTTGCCATTATCAATGACATCAATCTGAAGCGGCAGGAATTTCTCTCTTGATAGCGCTGATGATGAGGTGAAGTTATGCAAGGCATAAGAGGTTACCACCCGCACAATCGCGCCCTCAGAAGAGGCCTCACAAGCGTTTTTGATCAAATTCAAAAAAGCTTGGATTAGCAACGTACGGTCACCCATAATATCTGGCAAGGAGGGATCAAACTCAGTTTCGATACTGACATGCGCGCCAAAGCTTGCCTTTGTAATCTGGATGACATGGCTGATAACTTCATGCACATTCAACGGCGCGAAGTTTAATTTCCCCGCACCAGCCATGCTTTCAATGCGATTAAGCAACTCAGCGATACGGTCAACTTCTTCGACTATCAGATGCGATAAGTCACTTTGCTCTTTATTGGCATCAAGCTCGATAAGTTGTGCGGCACCTTTGATACCCGCAAGCGGGTTTTTAATTTCATGTGCCAGCAAGCTCGTCATTTTTGACATTGAAAGGGCCGCCCCACGTGACAAAGACTGTCCACGGAGCTGGTCTGCCATATCACGGCTCTGCAAAGAGACGATGACACCCGGCCCATCAGCGTGTCCATCAGCGTGTCCATCGCCCGGCCCATTCCCTATGGTGGCAATGTGAATCGTGACAAGCTTCTTGCCAAGGCGCGGGCTAACCAAGGTCATTTCCTGTTCACCAACAGATGACATGCCAGAGCCTAAGCGATGCAAGAGGCCAAAAATGGGACTATCTTCTAGAAAAAAATCATCTAGATGGCTTTTTAGCAAAATATGACGTGACCGCTCAAAAAACACTTCAGCGGCGTAGTTGGCAAATAGAAATTGATGGTTCTCAGACAAGCCAAATAACGGGTAAGGCAGCGCCTCCATCCAGCTATCATATGCCTGCTCGGCAGGGACGATATTTTTTGGTGCTATCGACATTTAGGCCACCTCATCATGCGCAGATTGGCTATCTGCCATCTCGTCAAGATACAGATTAAGCGCGTCAAACACCTCTTGACCTTGCGCTGATTTCAGCAATGAGGCGCGCAAGGTCAAAGAGGCTGGTAAATAATCGCAATAAGCGGCAAAATGTTTGCGCAAAGCCCGCAAGCCTCTATCACCGATGAGCGCAATCACTTCCTCACAATGCGCTCTTATCGTCGCTATCTTCGCTCTATCATCAGGTTCAGGGCGCACTGGCAGGCCAGCAATATGGTCGGCGACCTGTGCGATAAACCAAGGCCGCCCCATTGCACCGCGCCCCACAAGCAAGCCATCCGCCCCAGATAAGCGCAACGCCTCTTCGGCATCTTTGAGACTGTTAATATCGCCATTAGCGCACACAGGTATGCTCACCGCTTGCTTTGTCTCAGCAATCTTGGCCCAATCAGCCTCGCCCTTATACATTTGGGTTCTGGTTCGGCCATGAACAGCGAGTAATTGAATACCCTCATTTTCAGCTATTTTTGCAATCGTTGGCGCATTTTTATGATGGTCATCCCACCCTAGGCGCATCTTTAAGGTCACAGGCACGCTCACCGCACCGACAACAGCGCGGCATATCTCAGCGACCGCCACCTCATCTTGCATTAGCGCAGACCCTGATAGGCGGTTGGTCACCTTCTTGGCAGGACAGCCCATATTAATATCAACAATTTGCGCGCCACTCATCTCTGCCAGCTTTGCCGCCTCTGCCATCATGACAGGATCCCAGCCGGCAATTTGAATGGATAAGGGCGCCTCTTCTTGGGCCGCGCCTTTTAATTTTTGTAACTCAATCCACACATTCTGCAAAAAGGCATGGCTGGCAATCATCTCAGAGACAACAAGCCCCCCACCCCATGAGCGCACCATTTGGCGGAAAGGCTTATCTGTTATCCCCGACATAGGCGCTAAAATCACATTATGCGCCAAGTTAATATCACGAATTTTCAAAGGCTTATGCGCCATTAGTCTCACAACCTTATCATATTGCCAAAACAAATTGCCCGGGTATTAATGCTTAATATTTAGGCAAACTATCATAAACATGTCGGATTTGCACATAAAAACAGCATTTCCATTTCGGTGATGCGGCATCTAATAACAAACAAATATGAACAAATATGAACAGCTATGGACAGCGATAGGGCCGGTGCGATACAAAGGATGAGCCGTGAGAGTTACTATCTGTTTGATAAGATAGCCAATTATTTGAGGCACATAATTCAGACTTCAGGATTTATTCTTCAGGACTTATTTTCAGGA
>DBMZ01000026.1:0-479 GCA_002299005.1 Alphaproteobacteria bacterium UBA685
AAGACATAAACAACGGTTGGTACACCTGCAAATAATTCCAACACAGGCTTGATAACCGCACGTTGGCGCGCGCTGGCATATTCAGATAGGAAAATCGCCGCAAACAGCCCCACAGGCACGGCCACCGTCAGCGCAACCGCAGAAATTAACAAGGTGCCAGCAAATAAGGGCACAGAGCCATAGACCGCATTCGCCCCGCCAGAACCAGCGCGTTCGGCGCCTTCAAATTGCGGGTTCCATGTGGTGTTAAATAAAAATTCGGTTATCGGCACAAGCTTGAAAAAGCGAATCGATTCAAACACCACTGAGACGACAATCCCTATCGTGGTAAGAATCGCAATCAGCGAGCTTGCCGCCAAGAAGATGATGATAATACGCTCAACCTGGTTACGGGCGCGGAAGGGCGCTTGAATGCGCGACTGTCCGAAAACAGCGCCACAAACCGCAAGGCCTATCCCGAAAACACTTGCCAAAATATC
>DBMZ01000026.1:772-2922 GCA_002299005.1 Alphaproteobacteria bacterium UBA685
AAAGGCGATGAGGCAAAAGGCGGCGGGAATAAAGGTCGTTAGGGCTGGGAATAGGCCGTAATAATGAGGCAGGGAATGCAAAGATTGCGCCTGCTTGTTACGCAAGGACATCGCACGAGTGAGGCCATGGAAATAAGCATATCCCGTGATAGCCAAGATAATAGCAAAATTCAAAATAACAGTCATTGTTACTCCCCACCCAATATTCTTATTCTTTTAAAGAATAACAAAAAAGGCGCAAAGTATTATTTGCGCCTTTTCTTCAATTTTTTCATTAAAGACTATTTCAGCATATCAGCTGTTAGCTTTGGCAGATTAGTCATCGCCGCTTTTGTTGCCGCACGCTCATCATCGCCCATTGGGATCATACCGTTTTCAGCTAGGATACCATCTTCATCCCAATGCTTTGTCCACTCATTCAAGTAAGCCTTCATGCCTGGCACAACGTCCATATGCTCATGCTTTACATAGAAATACAAAGCACGTGATACAGAATAGCTGCCATCTGCGATATCATCAAATGATGGTGATACGCCATCAATCGCCGCACCTGCTAGTGTATCCGAGTTTTGGTCTAGGTAAGAGAAACCAAAGATACCCAAAGCGTTTGGATCTTGCTGTAGCTTTTGTACGATAAGGTTATCCTGCTCGCCAGCTTCAACATAAGCGCCGTCTGTGCGCATTGAACGACAAGCTTTTGCTTTCTCGCCAACAGCTTTCAATGTTGCCTTTGCATCGGCGTCTTTTTTACAATAGCCCTTTTCATTCACCATCTCAGCGAATGAAGCTCTTGTGCCTGATGTTGTTGGCGGGCCATATACGCGGATAGCAATCTCAGGAAGCTCAGGGTTCACATCGCTCCACTTCATGTAAGGATTGTCAATCATCGCTGTGTTATCTGCGTTTGGTACACGCGCTGTTAGCGCCTTACCAAGGTCTGACTTTGAGATGGCCATTTTAATGCCTGACTTTGAGCTCGCCAAAACGATGCCGTCATAGCCGACCTTAATTTCAGTCAATGTCACATTATTCGCATCACAATATTCCAACTCAGCAACCTTCATACGTGATGAGGCGTTGCCGATATCGATGAATTGTGTGCCAATGCCGTCACACACTCCCTTTTTACCCACTGATGAGCCGCCTGATTCAATAACAGGTGTCTTATATGATGGGTTGTTGCCCATTGCTTCTGCCACGATTGTCGCAAATGGCAATACAGTTGAAGAACCAGCGATTGAGATATAATCGCGCGCTTGAACGCTTAGCGATGTAAGCGGCAAAGCTGAGATAGCAACAGCTGTTGCGAGAAGAGTACGTTTAAACATTTATGACCTCATAAATTACGGATTAACAATACATTTCGATGAGGGGAAGTTATAAGAGTAATGTTACAGTTTTGTGACACTTACTTTACAGAAATATTAAAAGGCACCGCAGAGGCAGTCAGTCACGATCTATAGGCCGCGGTGCGTTTGGTGCGATTTACGCCCATTTTTCGCCAACTTCAATGGCATTTGGCAGGCGGTTTTCAGCCGGGCTGAGAGGGCATAGATATTGACTATCATGTGCGCAAGAGGGGAAATAGGCAAAATTGAAATCAAGCCTTATGCGCTCTTGTGCCATGCCGAGCCAAGCTGATTTTGCGCTATCAATCAAATAGCGACCGCCGCCATAGCTGGCCCCGCCATTTGTGGCATCACCAAAAGGCAAAAACAGACCGCCGCCATAATGCGCCATCTGATAGATAACCAGCTCTGCCCCAAGAGAGGCGGCCAGCCCATCAGTGACTGCGACAGCGTTAAAGTCAATCATCCCATCCTTGCCACCATCTGCTTTGTGAACAGAGCTTGCCGATAAGGGGCGAAGGGCAACCTCAAAATAAAAGGCCGGGTCATAGTCAAAGAAGGCCATCGCATTGCCCTTTTGCAAAGGGCTTTGCGGGTGGGTGTCATAAAGGCGTGTTCGCTCTGAGATAAAATACGGCCAAATGTCAGCCAGCCTGTCACTCGTGCTTACCTGTTGATATAAGGCCGCCATCTGCAGGCGCCAATCAGCAAGAGATAGGATGGCCCCAATTGCGGTATTATGATTATCCGACATAAGCGCCTCATTTGTGTCATTATAGGTATTTCAGCCTAAATGATGTG
>DBMZ01000121.1:0-1651 GCA_002299005.1 Alphaproteobacteria bacterium UBA685
AAATTAAGCCAGCACTATAAGGGAGCACAGCTATGGGTCTTGATATGACACGCGATTTTGTACCTGTCTCTATTGCGGTGATGACAGTCTCTGATAGCCGCACGCTTGATGATGATAAATCAGGTGATTTGCTTGTGGCCAAGCTTCGTGAGGCAGGTCATAAGCTTGCGGCGCGCACCATTGTGACAGATGATGAAGAGGCGATTATTGCCGCATTGGACGGCTTTATCGCTGATAAGATGATTGATGCGGTGATCTTAACAGGTGGCACAGGGCTGACAGGCCGTGATGTGACACCCGAAGCTTTGCGGGCTGTGTTTGATAAAGAGATTGACGGCTTTGGCGAGATGTTCCGCTTTTTATCCTTTCAAAAGATAGGCACATCAACCTTGCAAAGCCGCGCGCTGGCAGGGGTTGCGGGCGGCACTTATTTATTTGGCCTGCCAGGCTCGCCTTCTGCGTGCCGTGATGCGTGGGATGATTTGCTTGCCCACCAGCTTGATTATCGCCATCGCCCGTGTAATTTCGTGGAAATTATGCCGCGCCTGACAGAACAAGGTATCCAAGCGCGAAAGCCGTCCTAATCGATGCGCGCGCCTGACAGACACACCACATCACACAAGCCTAATCGGCCACTAACAGATGAGATTGGCCCGCCTGATTATCAATTTGAGGCGGCCTATCAGGGCAAGGGCTATGTTATCGGCATTGATGAGGCGGGCAGAGGGCCGTGGGCAGGGCCTGTTTGTGCGGCCGCCTTTTGGCTTCATCCTGACAAGCTAGCGCATCTGCCAACGGGCCTGAATGATAGTAAGAAAATCACCGCCAAAAAACGCACTCTCATCGAAGCGGCACTCTATGAGGGCAAAGGGCGGGGGGTGTTTGATTTTGAAGCAGCGATTGCCTCGGTCGCTGAGATTGACGCGCTTGGTATCTTGCAAGCCAATTTCAAAGCGATGGGCCGTGCGACCTCACTTTTGGCGGCGCGTCTATTGGCAGGCGATCCGCTTGGTCTGCGGGCAGAGGGGCGGTGCGAGATTGCCGCCGTGCTGGTGGATGGCAATTTACTGCCGCCAAAAGAGTATCTTGCCTATCGCGCACAGGCCTTTATCAAAGGTGATGGGCGGGTGCTATCGATTGCGGCGGCCTCAATCATTGCAAAACAACATCGCGATGGGATGATGGCAGAGTTGCATCAGGCGCATCCGCATTATGGCTGGGATAAAAATCAAGGCTATGGCACCAAAGCGCATCAAGAGGGGCTCGATGAATTTGGCATCACAGACCATCATCGCACCTCGTTTGCGCCGATAAAAAAACGCCTTTCTTAAGGCGCAAAACCCCTCTTTAGACATCACCGCGACACAGCGTGTATTTTTTTGCGCGCGCTGACAGGGGCGCGCGCGTCTTGCCAGCGGCTACACTAGATAGGGTGAATGGATGAGGGGGCAAAACACTACATATAGTGTTGATCAAAAAAATTCAAACAATTCATTGACTTATAGTGATTCCTTGATGTTTCTTGGTAACAACGAATCGAGTAAAGGGCTTTTTGAGCAATGAAAAAAGATGTGATTTATCATGGTGATTGTATCGCGCAGTTGAAAAAACTCCCCGATGAATCTGTTGATCTTGTCTTTGCTGATCCGCC
>DBMZ01000121.1:1895-2608 GCA_002299005.1 Alphaproteobacteria bacterium UBA685
GCCTATGATGCGATGTGCAAGGCGTGGCTTGGTGAATGTCGGCGTATCCTCAAGCCTAATGGCGCGATTTGGGTCATTGGCTCTTATCATAATGTGTTCCGCCTTGGCGTGCAGTTGCAAGATTTGGGCTATTGGATGCTGAATGATGTTATTTGGCGCAAGACGAACCCGATGCCGAATTTCAGAGGCCGTCGTTTTACCAACGCGCATGAGACGCTTATTTGGGCGTCGAAATCTGAATCCTCGAAATACACGTTTAATTATGAAGCGATGAAGGCTTTGAATGAAGGCTTGCAGATGCGCTCTGATTGGACCTTGCCGCTTTGCACAGGCGCTGAGCGGATCAAGGGCGATGATGGCAAGAAAGCCCATCCGACGCAAAAGCCTGAAAATCTTTTGGCGCGCGTTATTTTGTCTTCGACCAAGCGCGGTGATGTGGTGCTTGACCCGTTCTTTGGCACAGGCACAACAGGCGCGGTGGCAAAAAAGCTTGGCCGTCACTTTATCGGCATTGAGCAAGATGAAAAATATGTTGAGGTCGCAACAAAGCGTATCGCCTCTGTGGTTCCTGTGGCCGCAACAGAGCTGCTTGATACCAAGACCAAAAAGGCGGAACCGCGTGTGCCATTTGGCGCGCTGGTTGAACGTGGCTGGATTTCGGTTGGCGATAAAATCTTTGACCAAAAGCGTCGTTTCTCTGCCCAAGTATGCGC
>DBMZ01000126.1:0-2488 GCA_002299005.1 Alphaproteobacteria bacterium UBA685
ATGGCTATCATGCTGTTGCCATTGGTGCTGTTTATGATTGGTCTGTTTTCGGTTGGGCAATATAAAAGCGTCTTGATTAGAGCAGAACTTGATGCGCTTGAACGTCAAGGGGTGGTGCTTGCGCGCTCTCTTGCATTGGCAGAGGCGAGTGCCACAGACGTCTTGCAACAGCCGGGGCGCTATTTATCGCCTGAGACGATGAAGCAATTATTGCCGCTGGTTGGTTATGGCTCGTTATTGCGGGCGCGTGTGTTCCAGCCAAATGGCGCGCTTGCCGCTGATACAGCGCGTGATGGCCTCTCGCAAGGTGTGGTGCGTTTGAATGTCCGCCGGCCGAGCGATATGCGCAATAAATTTGGCCAACAAATCTCAAGCTGGCTGACGAGCCTGACCGCCTATTTTGGCGATGACAGGCCGTTGCGCATCATCAGGCATAGACGATTGCGCAATGCCTCACAATTTGAAGATGTCGCCAAAGCCCTTGATGGCGGGGTGCATCGCAATGTCTTTTTGAATGGCCGCAGACAGATGGTCTTGTCGGTCGCTGTGCCCGTGCAAGATGTGCGGATGGTGCGTGGCGCGCTGTTGCTGACGACAAGTGGTGGCCATATTGAAAATGAAATCAAAGCTGTGCAATGGGTCTTTCTGCAACTATTTGGCTTTGTGCTATTGGTGACGATTGGCCTTGGTCTGTATCTTGCGCGATCTATCACGACGCCTATCTCAAAGCTGGCAGGGGCCGCAGATGCTTTGCGCAATAGCCATGATGATAAGCCGCTCGCAAGATTGCCAAATCGCCGTGATGAGATTGGCGATCTCTCGCAAGCGCTGTCTGGTATGACGGCTGAATTGCAACGCCGTATTCAAGCAACAGCCGGCTTTGCGGCAGATGTCTCGCATGAATTGAAAAACCCGCTCACCTCCCTGCGCTCAGCGGTGGAGACGGTGTCTCGCATTGATGATCCTGTGCAGCAGCGAAAATTGATGGATATTATTCTGGCTGATGTGGGGCGTCTTGATAGGCTTATCACGGATATATCGCTGGCAAGCCGTATTGATGTTGAATTAAATCGCGCCTTGCCTGCGCCGTCTGATATCAGCCTATTTTTGGACAGCTGGGTGATGGCAACACAGCAACGCTTGCAAGATGTAACGCTAAAATGGGACATGGATGGGGCTGGTGAAGATGGCGCGGCTGGGCCGCTAAAGGTGCGGATGTTCCAAGGGCGCATTGCCCAGATTTTGGATAATCTAATACAAAACGCCGTCAGCTTCTCGCCGCCAAATAGTGTTATCACCATTGCGATGAAGCATGATGCGGCCATGGTTCAGATTATCATTAATGATGAAGGCCCGGGTATCCCTGAGGCAAAATTAGAGGCTATTTTTGAGCGCTTTTATACAGAGCGTCCAACCTCTGAAGGGTTTGGCAATCATTCAGGTCTAGGCTTGTCTATCTCACGTCAAATCGCAGAAGCGCATAATGGCACACTTCGTGCGGCTAATTTGAAACCATCTGGCGCATCTTTTTGTTTAAGCTTGCCGCTTTCTCATGATAATCTGTAGCTAGGTAAATCTGGATAAAGAATGAGGGTTATCTCTATGCGTGATAAACAGCCATCTGTTATTCTTGTGCTTGGCCAAGCGGGTGCCGGGCATTCGACGGCTGTGAAAATCCTTGAAGATGAAGGGTTTATGTCGGTTGATAATATGCCGCTCGCCCTTGTTGATCAGCTTGTCGCGCTTGAGGTGGAAACAGAAGGCAATGACCTTGTATTCTGTGTTGATGCCAGAACCTCAGGGTTTGATATCCAAGCCCTGCAGCGTCTGATAGAAAATTTGCGCCAGAAATTTGATACGGCGTTTAAAGTTGTGCATCTATCGGCAACCCCCTTAGAGATTTTGCGCCGGTTCCAATCCACAAGACGCAACCATCCGCTTGCGGGTGAGCATCAATTGGAAGAAGCGATCGCCCTTGATTATGAGCGTATGTCAGAATTGCGCACGCTGGCGGATGTCACAATTAATTCAACGGCGACCTCGCCAAATGCTTTGCGCCGAGCCTTGTTAAATGGGCTTGAGATTGAACAGGTGAATAGCGCACAAATACGCGTCCTCAGCTTTGCCTATAAGGAAGGCCTGCCGGAAGGGGCGGATTATGTGTTTGATATGCGTTTCTTGCGCAATCCGCATTGGGCGCCAGACTTGCGAGTGATGACAGGTGAGGCAGAAGAGGTTGCTAATTATGTCGCCGCAGATGAGCATTTTGAGAGCTTTTGCCGAGACCTAAAACGCCTCAGCGTGCCAATTTTTAAAGGTGCATTGCGCGATAATCGCCCGCAAATCACCTTTGCCTTTGGCTGTACCGGTGGCAAGCATCGCTCTGTTGCAATGGCGGTTTATTTCGCCGCTTGGGCAAAAGCAGAAGGCCATAATGTCTCTATCTTGCATCGTGAATTGCAAAAAATCCAAGCACAAGAAAGCTAGT
>DBMZ01000126.1:2687-3472 GCA_002299005.1 Alphaproteobacteria bacterium UBA685
AAGCGGTCATATAAAAAGGATAAAAACATGTCACAAGATTATATTATCTCCGATATCAGTCTCGCTGATTGGGGTCATAAAGAGATTTCAATTGCTGAGAGCGAGATGCCAGGCCTTATGGCTTTGCGCGACGAGTATAAGGGGCAATCACCTTTGAAGGGCGCGCGCCTGACAGGTTGTCTTCATATGACCATTCAAACAGCCGTGCTTATTCAAACGCTCTCAAAGCTTGGCGCGGATATTCGCTGGTCATCTTGTAATATCTTCTCAACACAAGACCAAGCGGCTGCGGCTATCGCTGATTCAGGTGTGCCTGTCTTTGCCAAGAAGGGCGAGACACTGGCTGAATATTGGGAATATGTTGACCGCACATTCGATTGGCCAGATGGCAAGCCGTCAAACATCATCCTAGATGATGGCGGTGATGCGACCATGTATATCTTGCTCGGTGCAAGAGCCGAAGCAGGGGAAGCTATCTTAACGCACCCTGCCTCTGAGGAAGAAGAATATCTCAAAGCACAGATGGAAAAGCGTCTGGCGTCAAGCCCTGGCTGGTTCACGATGCAGCGTGATGCGATTGTGGGCGTCTCTGAAGAGACTACAACAGGCGTGCTTCGTTTGTATCAATTGGCCGAAAAAGGCCTTCTGCCATTCCCGGCAATTAATGTGAATGATTCAGTGACCAAGTCAAAATTTGACAATCTATATGGGTGCCGTGAATCATTGGTAGATGGTATCCGCCGCGCAACAGATGTGATGCTTGCGGGTAAGGTTGCGGTTGTCGC
>DBMZ01000126.1:3788-4265 GCA_002299005.1 Alphaproteobacteria bacterium UBA685
GCGATTGTTTGTAACATCGGCCATTTCGATAATGAAATTCAGGTTGCCTCGCTATCAAACATGAAATGGCATGAAGTAAAGCCACAAGTTGATGAGGTTGAATTCCCAGATGGCAAGCGCATGATTTTGCTTGCGAAGGGCCGCCTTGTTAATCTTGGTTGTGCCACGGGTCACCCATCATTTGTGATGTCAGCCTCTTTCACCAATCAGGTGCTAGCACAGATTGAGCTATGGCAAGATGGCGCAAAATATGACCGCCAAGTCTATACATTGCCGCGCCATTTGGATGAGAAAGTGGCCGCTTTGCATTTGGAAAAAGTCGGCGCAACCTTGTCACAATTACGCGAAGATCAGGCTGATTATATCGGTGTTGAACAGCAAGGGCCGTTCAAGTCTGAGCAATATCGCTACTAGTATAAGACTATTGTGATGAGAGATAGTCTCACGATAAAATGCCACAGCCTGTCAGAGACAAAA
>DBMZ01000073.1:0-22546 GCA_002299005.1 Alphaproteobacteria bacterium UBA685
CTGTTGTCTGACAGGGGTTATGACCCCCTCATTGGCACGTGATATCTCGCCTTCCCGCCTTTTATGACGCTCGGCATTTTCCTCTGGCGTATTAAAGCTATAGGGTGACCATTCGATCACATAAGCCAAAATAATCGCCACAGATTGTGAATCGACCGTATCCAGCACATAAGACAGCGCATTGCTTGCACCCCCAGAGCCATCAACAGCTAACAAAATACTCTTTTGCATTTTTGTCTCTCCTATCAAGTTCGGCCTTACGCAATAGCCAGAGAAATTAACAGGACAAAACAGACGATAAGTCGCCTTTAATACATAAATGGGTACGGGTAAAACACATGAGGTGATGCCAATCAAAACCCCTTATCATAGCGGGGTGCATCACTCATTTGGTGCGGTTGCAAGCTGGCCCATCAGGGCGGTACGCATAACAAAACAAACAGCTATGACAATCACGAAGCTCTCGCACAAGACGTGAATTGCTATGAGGCTATCAGCAGTAAGAGTTAGCGTCAACAGGGGGGCAAACACCCCCCTTGCTGTTAGCCAGCTAAATTTGCCATAATGGGGGCTGTTATCGTCTAAAGAGTAGTTTCATGACTGATTTGCCTTCATGTGATTTCACCACAGGTGCTGTGCGCCATCGCTTGCAATTTGGCGGCGGGCGGGGGCAGGATCTGCCCAAAGCTGTTGGTATGAAAAACGGCCTCTGCCCGACCATCATTGATGCCACCGCCGGCCAAGGCAAGGATGCGTTTCTGCTTGCCTCGCTTGGCTCTCATGTCACGATGATTGAACGCTCAGATAAGATGCATCAAATGCTCGCAGACGCGCTGATAAAGGCACAAAATACAGGCGGCATCTATGCCGAAATCACCAGCCGCATGAGGTTGCTTCACGGCAATTCCATCGACCTATTACCCACCCTATCGGCAGATGTGATTGTCGTTGACCCGATGCATCCGGCGCGCAAGAAATCGGCGCTTGTGAATGGCGATATGCAGAAAATCCAAGCCCTTGTCGGCACAGATCCAGACCAGAGGGATCTGATTGAAACCGCCCTTAAAACCGCCCTTGAAACCGCGGCAAAGCGTGTCGTTGTCAAATGGCCCACAAAGGCAGAACGCCTAGATGGCCTGCCAGCGCCCTCGCATCAAATTATTGGCAAGGCTATCTCGTTTGATGTCTTTATGGTGGGCCTTTAATCAGGCCATAAAAAACCCTGCCAAAGCAATTCTGGCAGGGTCTCTCGTCGCTCTTAATCTAGTCTCAAATCCGCATCAGATAGCGAGATAATCGTGACGCAGCTGTTCATCTTCAAGAACCGTCTTTGCCAAGCCATCATAGACCACCTGACCTGTATCAAGGATAATCGCACGGTCTGCTAGCTTCAATGCGGCGATCGCATTTTGCTCAACGATAATCGCTGTGATGCCTTCTGATCTAATCTGATGAAGTGTCTTTTCGATCTCTTCAACAATCACAGGTGCAAGACCTTCATATGGCTCATCAAGCAGGAGCAATTTGACCTCTCTTGCCAAGGCACGGCCAATCGCCAGCATCTGCTGCTCACCGCCTGAGAGCGTTGTGCCCTCTTGGTTGCGACGCTCACCAAGGCGCGGGAACAAATCATAAATCCGCTCAATTGACCAGCCAATCGGCTTTTCAATCTGGGCAAGCTTTAGGTTTTCTTCGACGGTCAAACCTTGGATGATGCGGCGATCTTCTGGCACCAAACCCATGCCAAGCTGTGAGGCTTGGAAGGCTTTTTTATCATGCAGAGATGTGCCATTTAGCCAAATCTCACCACCGCGTAACTCAGGATTATCAAGACGCGCAATAGCCCGAAGTGTGGATGTCTTGCCCGCGCCATTACGCCCAAGCAAAGCCAAAATCTCACCTTCATTCACAGACAGGCTCACCCCTTGGACAATATATGATTCCCCATAATAAGCTTGCAGATCATGTGCTTCAAAAAAGCTATTACCAGCCATTAACTCGTCCCCCCTAGATACGCTTCTTTGACCTTTGGATGGCCTTTAATATTTTCTGGCTTATCTTCCACAATCACATGGCCTTGCGCCAACACTGAAATCTTTTGCGCAAGTGAGAAGACCACATGCATATCATGCTCAATCACAACTTTAGTGATTTTGCGCTTTTCCTGAATTTCAGCCAACAGGTCAATTGTGTTATTCGTATCAGCGCGCGCCATACCAGCGGTCGGCTCATCCAATAGCAACAATTTCGGATCCTGCGATAGGCACATCGCCATCTCAAGGCGTCTTTTATCACCTCTCGACAAAGATGAAGCCGTCATATTGCGCTTATCCTGCATATTCACATCAATCAGCATCTGTTCTGCTTTTTCGCGAATATCTGCCTGTCTTGAGAGAAGCGATAGGCCGTTAAGCTTAAACGACCCATCACGCTTGGCAAGGCAGGGGATAATCACATTATCAAGCACTGATAATTCTGAGAAAATCTCAGGCGTTTGGAACACACGTGCCACGCCAACCTGGTTAATTTCATGCGGCTTGATACCCAGAAGAGACTGGCCATCAAATGTCACCGTGCCTGAATCTGGTGTCAGCTTGCCCACAAACGTGTTCAGCAAAGTTGATTTACCAGCCCCATTTGGCCCGATAATCGCATGAATTGTGCCTGCTTCAACAGATAGGTTCACATCATCTAGTGCTTGTAAGCCGCCGAAACGCTTATTCACACCACGTATTTCAAGATAACTCATAACTCGCCCCCCTATTCTGCTGCTTTTGGCTCGTCTTTTGACGATTTCGTGTCCTTTGAGCGGAACGCATTATAAAGACGCGTGCCACCTTCCATAAGACCGCCTGGCAAGAAAATCACCACCAGCATGAACAATAAACCCAATGTTAGGTGCCAGCCTTTGCCGACAAAGAAATGCAACACAAAGACCATCGCATCAGACAGACCCTCTGGCAGGAAGCTGAACCAGCTTTCCAATACGCTGTCATTAATCTTTGAGAAGATATTCTCAAAATATTTGATAAAACCAGCGCCCAAAACAGGGCCAAGCAAGGTGCCAACACCGCCAAGAATGGTCATCAAGACCACCTCACCAGAGGCTGTCCATTGCATACGCTCAGCGCCTGCAAGCGGGTCGGTAATGGCCATCAAGCCACCAGCAAGCCCCGCATACATGCCAGAGATAACAAAGGCTGCCAACGTGTAAGGGCGGGTATTCACACCTGTGTAATTCAACCTTGTCTGGTTCGTCTTAATCGCCAGCAACATCAGCCCAAATGGTGAACGGGCAATGCGCATCGCAATATAAAAACCAGCAATCAAGATAAGCGCACAGAAATAGAAGCCGACATTAAACTGGAACACCAAGCCAAGCAGTTCGAATTTGGCAGTTGAATTCATCGTCAAACCAAACAGATTTGTCGATGGGATAGAACCTGTTGTATTCGCCGCATCTAGGATACGAGGATCTGAGAGGTTTAGTTGCAGACCTGTCTCACCATTGGTAATCGGCGTTAGCACTGAATAGGCAAGGTTATAGCTCATCTGCGCAAAGGCAAGCGTCAGAATAGAGAAGTAAATCCCTGAACGACGCAATGAGACAAAGCCGATTAGCAACGCAAACAGACCAGAGATAACCACTGACAGGAACAAAGCTGGAATGACGTTCATCGTCAAAAGCTTAAACATCCAAACAGCGGAATAAGATCCAACCCCCAGAAAGGCCGCGTGACCGAATGACAGGTAGCCTGTCATGCCAAACAGAATGTTAAAGCCAACAGCAAAGAGACCGAAAATCGCAAAACGCTGGAGCAAATCAGGATAGCCCGCACCAAATGGCGCAAGGATAATCGGGCCTGCTAGGACCATGATGGTAAAGAAGATAAAGAGCAGGCGATCATTTTTGGTAAGATGTTTCATTTAATCCTCCATCACGCCAGCACGGCCCATCAATCCACGAGGACGGGTCAACAAAATCGCAATAGCCACAAGATAAATAATAATTTGGTCAATACCAGGTAGCAGTGTCTTCACCTCGTTCATCGAAGCAAAACTCTCTAGCACGCCTAGCAAGAAGCCAGCCAATACCGCGCCCGGCAATGAGCCCATACCGCCCACAACCACAACCACGAATGACAGAACAAGGAAGTCCATGCCCATATGATAGTTTGGCGGGTTAATCGGCGTATACATCACACCAGCCAAGCCAGCCACCGCGGCGGCGATACCAAACATCAAGGTAAAGCGACGGTCGATATTAATCCCCAATAGACCAACCGTTTCTCTATCTGCCATACCGGCTCTTACCACCATCCCGAAGGTGGTGAATTGCAAGAAGGCAAAGACAAGACCGATGACAAGGGCCGAGAAGACAAAGTAAATTAGACGCCAATAAGGATAGATAATCGAATTCTCATCAAAACCAATGAGCACACCAAAATCAAATGAACCTTTGAAGACATCAGGTGCAGGTGTTGGAATTGGGTTCGCCCCGTAAAATGCTTTGATGATCTCTTGCAAGACGATGGCAAGACCGAATGTCACCAAAATCTGGTCAGCATGCGGGCGCTTATAGAAATGCTTAATCAGCCCACGTTCCATCACATAGCCAATCGTCACCATAACAGGTATGGCAACAAGAATCGCAAGGGGAACGGACCAGTTAATAATCGCTTGCCCAGCCATTTCGCCAAACCATGTTTCAACATAGGGCACTTTGACTTTGAGCGGATTACCTAAAAAATCAGTCTTTGTGGGGTCGATCACAACGGAATAAAGATTGAAGACTTTCTGCAGTGTCACCGCACAAAAGGCACCAATCATAAATAAGGCACCATGCGCGAAATTAACCACGCCAAGGGTGCCAAAGATAAGCGTCAAACCCAATGCGATAAGCGCATAGGCAGACCCTTTATCGAGACCGTTGAGAATTTGAAGCAGTATCGCGTCCATCTTCTTTAAAAACCTACTTAAATTTATGAAAAGGGTGTAAGGGGGCCACGCTGAACAATCACAGCGTGGCCCTTACTTTACTTGTTATCAGGAACCCGGGCTATTAAGCGCCTGGGTTACATGTGCCAAGGGCACCGCCTGAGAACATTTCATGGTCAGGTGCATATTCGACCTGCTCACGTGGTGTCACTTCAACGATTTCAAGAACGTCAAATTCTGAAGTTGGGTTTTCTTTACCCTTCACAACAAGAACATCCTTAAAGCACTGGTGATCTTCAGCGCGATATTCAGTTGCGCCGTTGCCCAAGCCGTCAAACTTGAAGCCTTCAAGAGCTTCAACAACACCGCATGGGTTGAATGTACCAGCACGCTCACAAGCATCGGCATATAGCAATGTCTGACAGTAAACTGTGTGTGCAGCCTGTGATGGTGGGAAGCCGTACTTCTCGCCAAATGACTTCACAAACGCCTTTGAGCCAGCATCTGTTAGTGACCAGTGCCAGTTTGTTGAACCAAAGATACCCTTAACGTTTTCACCAGCACCACGTGCCATTAGACGTGAGTATAGTGGAACAACAATCTCAAAGTTCTTGCCGTTTACAACCTTGTCACGAAGACCAAACTGTACAGCAGATGTCAATGAGTTGATCATGTTCCCGCCGTAGTGGTTCAATACAAGAACGTCTGCACCAGAGTTCAATACAGGTGCCACATAGCTTGAGAAGTCTGTGGTTGTTAGTGGTGTTGTGACGTTGTTGACTGTCTCCCAACCTTTGGCTTCAGTCGCAGCTGCGATTGATTCCTGCTGTGTCCAACCCCAGTTGTAATCAGCTGTTAGGTGATAGGCACGACGGTCTTTACCATACATCTTTTCAAGCACTGGCGCCAAAGCCGCACCAGACATGTAACCGTTAAAGAAGTGGCGGAAGCCATTTGCCTTACGGTCTTTACCTGTTGTGTCGTTTGAGTGTGTTAGACCTGCCATGAAAATCACGCCAGCTTCCTGACACAATGCCTGCACAGCAACAGCCACACCTGAAGATGAACCACCTGTGATCATCACAGCGCCATCTTTTTCAATCATTGACTTTGCAGAGGCACGTGCCGCATCAGACTTTGTCTGTGTGTCACCTGTCACATAAGTCACTTTCTTGCCAAGGATACCATTACCCTTCAGCGCCTTTGATGAAAATGTATTCATCATGCCGCCGTCGCCTTCACCATTTAGGTGCTCAACAGCCAGCAAATAAGCGCGCAATTCATCCGCGCCCTCATCAGCATATGGGCCTGTCTGCGGTACGTTGAAACCAAGCGTAACAGTGCTACCCTTTGGCTCATTCAAATAAGCCGCAGCAGGGCTTGTAAAGATCGTTGGTAATGCCAAGCCAGCGCCAAGTGTCGCACCGCCTTTTAGCAAACCACGACGTGTTGTGGTAATTCTAGACATGTTTCCTCCCTTGTCTATCTCACGCTTAAAACACATTTCTGTGCCTTAAGACTTCCGTGCGACCCGCTTTGTTTCTTTTAAACCGCAAAACGAGCCATTCTTTATCACAACAAGATAGGGGCCTTGGCATCAATGGCGATTCTGAAAATCAGTGACGATTATGTAAAAAAATATTTGAAACATCGCTCATTTATTGTAAATTTATTTACAAGCACCTCTTGGGCATCAGGGGCTTTCATTAAAAATAGGAGCGATTATGGCGCAAACCATTGGCGGGCGCATCAGAGAGATTAGAGCGCAGAAAGGTTTAAAACAATCTGCCTTGGCAAAGCTTGTCGGCATTTCGCCCACTTACCTCAATCTGATTGAGCATGATAAAAGAGCGGTTGCGGGCAAGTTATTATCTGTCTTTGCCAACGCCCTTGAGACCGATCGCACCCTGCTTGTGCGCGGTGCCACCGCCGAGATGATTGAACATCTGCAACAATCAGCCCGCCAAGTCCCAAGCACATATAATGCGCCCACAGCTGAGCTTGATGAGATTGAGATTTTCACCACAAGATTCCCCGGCTGGGCCTCTGTCTTATCGCATCAAGCACAGACGCGAAAGCGGCTTGAATCGCTGATTGAAATCCTATCAGATAGATTATCGCATGACCCTATCTTGTCTGAGACCATCCATATTATGCTCTCTAATATTACGGCCATCCGGTCAATTTCTGAATTGCTTGTGATGCGTGGCTCGATGGAAGAGGCCAAGCAAAAATCATTCATCCAGAACATCTTTCAAGAAAGTAAGCGCCTATCGGTCACGGCCGAAAAATTACTGTTACAATTTGACCCTGCACAAGCTGGCAAGGCAGAGGTGAATGAGGCGCCCACACAGCGCGCATCACATAATCTTGCACGCCCCAAAGCCAAAACACCTAGCGATAGCGAGGCCTTGCCCAGCCTTAATCTGCCTGAGGCGATTAAGAACGCCCCTGCCTTCTTGCGGGCGCAAGAGGTGATTACGCGCCAAGCCCTGCATGAAAGCTTTAAGGCCCATCATAACCAGCCCTTTTTAATCGCAGATCATTTCGGTCTGCCAGCGTCTTTGGTGTTTTATCAATTGCTGTCCTTATCTGGCCAAGAGGGGCTGCCTGACTATGGCTTATTGGCGGTTGATAATGCGGGCGGGGTGCTCTATCGCCATGAGATTGGCACAATGCGCCTGCCATCACGTTCTGGCGCCTGCCCAAGATGGCCGATTTACCGCGCTTTTGGCGCCACCGGTGAGCCTGTTCTGCAACGCATGTCCTTTATCACGGGCGAGACCTATCAGGCCTATGCCATCGCGCAAACACGCAAACGCGACTTTGCCCAACTTGTGCCTGTCAGCCAATCTGTGATGCTGTTTCACGAAGCACAGACAGATGATCCCACGCCCTTTGCGCCACCTGATGTGGCGGTTGGCTTTCACTGTTCAGTTTGCAATCGCACAGATTGCACCGACCGGCGTGAGGCCTATGCTCTTTTCGCGGACTAGGATGACCCCCTGTTTTTGAACTAGCTTTTTGGCCTATTTTTTGTCACTCTTGTGAATAGGGTGGGGATGAAGATGACTATTATATCAATTGTTGAAGATGAGCCATTCATCGTTGAGGCATTAAGCTATTTGTTTGAACTTGAAGGCTGGGCTGTGCATATCTTGCGCGATGGCGCAGATGCGGCTGAGCAGATTCTTGAACAACAACCCGCGCTCATCGTGCTAGATTATATGCTGCCAAATAAATCAGGCATCACAGTTGCGCGTGAAGTAAGAGGCGCTGAGGCAGGTGAGACGATCCCTATACTTATGCTCACCGCCAAAGGGCAAGCCAAAGACCGCCAATTAGCGCATCTGTCTGGCGTCACGCAATTTATGACAAAGCCATTTGCCAACGCAGAGCTCGTCGCCTCGGTAAAAGAGATGCTGCAAAATGCCAATCCGCGCTAGTCATCATTAGAGAGGAGTTGAACGCATGCCATCTTCGCGCTTTCACCGCCTATCGCTCATCATCGTCTCTGTGGCATTGGCGCTTCTGGCAACGCCGCTTGTGAATATCATCATCACGCAAGGCAGTGCCTCTGCCATTGTGCGCACGGGCACGGGCTTATTTTTATTTTGGCTCTTACTCATCGGCCTTACCATCATTGCGAACCGTTTCCACCGCCGCATGCCAGCTGTCACTGTCGCCTCTCAAGCCGATAAGACCACCTTGTCTTAAGTAAAAGAGGCCAGATAGCAAATGACAACCATTCAAATTGTTGCCCTGATAGCCAGCCTCTATGCCGCCACCTTATTTGGCGTTGCGTCTTTTGCTGATAGGGCGGCGCAAAAAAGCCAATCTTATTTTTTCACATCACCGCTTGTCTACACGCTCTCACTATCGGTCTATTGCACCGCATGGACGTTTTATGGCGCGGTTGGATCGGCCGCGCGTAATGGGTTTGAGTTCATAACAATCTATCTAGGCCCCACCCTTATTTTTGTCGGTTGGTGGTGGTTTTTGCGCCGTTTGGTGCGTATAGGCAGGCAAGAAAAACTAACCTCAATCGCTGATTTTGTGTCGGCACGCTATGGCAAAAGCTCGTCTCTTGCGGCGGTTATCACCATCATCGCGATTATCGGCACCACGCCTTATATCGCGCTTCAATTGCAGTCACTGACCCTGTCATTCTCCGTCTTCACCAATGAGCCTGCCTCAGGGGGCGGGGCAACCAACGCTGTGATCGCGCTGTCACTCGCCATCGGGCTTGCGATTTTCACGACGATTTTTGGCACAAGAACCATCAATGCCTCAGAGCGCCATGAAGGGGTGGTCACAGCCATCGCGCTTGAGGCGATTGTAAAATTGGTTGCGCTTGTGGCGGTTGGCATTGCCGTTATGTTCTGGATTTCGACCAGCGATACCCCGATTATGACACAAGCGCTAACCGAACGGTTTGAGGCAGATAGCCTTTATTCCTCGCGTTGGGCGACGTTGATTTTCCTCTCAGCCTTTGCGATCATATGTCTGCCGCGCATGTTCCAAGTGATGGTTGTTGAAAACCATAATGAGAAACAGCTTGCCCTCGCCTCATGGGCGTTTCCGACTTATCTGTTCATCATGTGCCTCTTTGTGATGCCGATTGCTATTTTTGGGCTCAGCACGCTTGGCACTGATAGTAACCCTGACCTTTATGTCATCACCGTGCCTCTATCGCAGGGCTATGATTGGCTGGCGATCATTGCCTTTCTTGGCGGCTTTTCCTCCGCGACCTCGATGGTGATTATGGCGACTTTGGCATTGGCAACGATGGTCTCGAACCACCTCATCTTGCCGCTAAGCCTCATGTTGCAAAGCCGTGCGCCGCATCTTCGCAGTGACTTGCGCCAAATCACGCTTATCTCGCGCCGCATGACGATCTTTGCGCTGCTAGGGCTTGGCTATCTTTATTACAGCCTATCAGGCGGCTCAGATGCGCTTGCCTCTATTGGCCTCATCGCCTTTTTGGGGGTCAGTCAATTTATCCCTGCGCTGGTTGGCGGGATGTTTTGGCGACAAGCCACAAAAGCAGGCGCCCTATCGGCGGTTATCACAGGCTTTCTTATCTGGCTATTCACACTCTTCATCCCAAGCTTTGAGAATAGCTTTGTGATGTCAAACACTGTGATTGAGGAAGGCCTATTTGGGATTGCCCTCTTAAAACCTTATGCGCTATTTGGCTCGATGATCCCAGACCCGCTTGTTCATTCCTTTGTCTGGTCTCTTGGCGCCAATTCAGTGGTCTTTGTCCTTGTCTCTATGGCAACACGCCCCAGCGATATGGAATTATTGCAAGCCGCCATCTTCCAATCTGATGCGGCATTAAGACGGCCTTCTTCTGTCTTTCATACCTCTGGCTCAGCGCATGAATTATTGGGCCTATCACAGCGTATTTTGGGGCGCAAGGAAGGGCAAAACTTCTTCAAACGTGCGGCTGAACAGCAAGGCAAGGTGAATGCCCTGCCAGCATTAACCGCCGCCCTGCTCGATGATCTTGAACGCGAATTCGCCTCAGTTGTTGGCGCCGCCACCGCGCAGGCCATCATTCGGCAAATTGGTGGGCACGGTGATTTATCGGTCTCTGATTTGGTGGCGGTGGCTGATGAATCTGCCAGAGTGCGCGCCTATTCGGCCGAATTAGAAGTGAAATCAGAAGAGCTGCAAAACACTGCCCAGCAATTGCGCAATGCCAATATGCAACTGATCTTAATGGGCAATCAGCGCGATGATTTCCTCTCGCAAGTTAGCCATGAATTGCGCACGCCTATGACATCTATCCGCTCTTTTTCAGAGATATTACGTGAAACAAGCGCGCATGATGAGAAAAAGAGTGTCTATTTTGCCAGCATCATTCATGAAGAAAGCCAACGCCTAACGCGCCTGCTAGATGAAATTCTAGAGCTAAACTTCCTTGAGAGCCGTGTGCCAAAGCTGAATTATGAGAAGACTGATAGCGATAAATTGCTCAATCGCGCGCTCATCGCCGCAGACAGCCTCATAGAAGAGCGAGGCGCAAAGATTCACCTGCCCAAAAACACAATCGCTTTTGAGACAGATGCAGACCGTCTTGTGCAGGCGCTGATTAACCTTATCTCAAACGGTGTGAAGCATAATAAGGGCGACACCCCGTCCATTTGGATTGAGGTGCATCAAGCAAGCCGTGCCAACGATAAGAAAAAACAGACAGATCAGCCAGATTTCATAGAAATCTCAGTGAGCGATAATGGCCCCGGCATTCGCCCTGAAGATCGAGATGTTATCTTTGAAAAATTCGCGACACTCTCAGGGGAGAGTTCCAAAAAGGGCGTTGGTCTAGGCTTGCCTATTTCTGCGCGGATTATCCAATTATTGGGCGGCAAGCTTCGCCTCGAAGATTGCGCTACGGGCGCCGCCTTTAAAATCACCTTACCATGCCAAGCGCCAACGGCCCCTGATGCATGATCAATCCCGATAGGAGTGCGATATGACGTCCGATTTCACCGATGATGCGGCCCGCATAGACAGGTCTCTTGCCGATAGCAAAACCATCGCCCTTATCGGGGCGAGTGCCAATCCTGAACGCCCCTCTTATCAGGTGATGAGCTATCTGTTGGCGCATGATTATCAGGTCATCCCGGTCAATCCCGGCCTTGCTGGCAAACCGCTATTGGGGCAATTATGCTATGGCAAGCTATCTGATATCCCTGTCTCGGTTGATATGGTGGATGTGTTCCGCCAATCAGAGGTCTGCCTTGCCATTGCACAGGAAGCTATCGAGATTGGCGCGCGTTATTTCTGGATGCAAATAGGCGTGATAAATGATGATGCGATGGCGCTCGCACAATCAGCGGGCCTGATTGCCGTACAGGATAAATGCACAAAAATTGAACATGCGCTTAGAAATCAGGCATGAGGTGGCGTAAGTCACGCGCTTTTACCTGATAATCATCCCACAATACGGAACGACGAAAAAAAACAGGATCGAGAGAAAACCACTTTCACCATGATGGCGTATAGGTAGTGTCCCTTGGTTGAGTATCCTAGCCGGTCCCAACTCGCTGAGGGACACCTTACCCCAAAATACGTTTTATCTTATATATAAGCATATTAGATAAGCATAATTGTGGCATGTCTTCCCCCGACCACGGTTTCAGCATATCACAAAAAGACCGCGCTTCCTAATGAATGGCTATTTATTCGGCGCATCCAGTGCGTAACTTGTTAAAATATCAAGCGGCACAAGGGCAAGCGTGACTCTATTTGTGGCGGCCAGCTTAATTTTTGGCGCCATACCAGCCTGCCTTGCCTCTTCCCATCGTCCGGCGCATAGGCACCAAAAATCCCCTGCTTTCAGGCCGGGAAACCCAAATTCAGGGCGCGGCGTTATCAAATCATTCCCCGCATCACGTGAAAACGCCAAAAAGGCATCACTCATTTGTGCACAGACGGTATGAACACCTCTATCTTCCGGGCCCGTGGCACAACAGCCATCACGGAAAAAGCCTGTCATAGGGCTTGTCGAACAGCCGATTAACGGCGTGCCAAGCACATTATATTGTTGCTGATGATAAAAACTCTCGCCATCCATAATGCGCCTATGCCTCTTTTTTTGCCTGTGCAGGTGCCAGCTGTGTCATTTCAGTTTCAATCGCCTCTTCAAGACGTGCCATGAACACCTTACGAGATAGGCCAGGTTCAATCTCAGGCAAGAAAGAGACATCGATTTTGCCGGGGATCTTTTTGAAAGCACGCGGCCCCCAACATTCCCCTGAATTCAGCGCAATCGGCACCACCGGCAGGCCTGTCGCCTCATAGATTGTATAGACGCCAATCTGATAATCTGCCTTTGTGCCGGGGGCCACTCTTGTGCCTTGCGGATAGATTTGCAAAGACCTGCCCGCCTCTCTTGCTTTAATCGCATCGGTGCGCAATTTCTTCAAGGCCTTCATCCCAGCCTTGCGGTCAACCGCAATCGCCCCAGAGCGCGCCATAAACCAGCCGGCAAATGGGATCATAATCAGCTCTTTTTTCAGGACAATCGCCGGCCCGTTGAGGCGCCAACAAAGATGCATGGTCTCCCAAGCTGATTGATGTTTGGCGGCATAGATGACCTGATCACCAAGGCGCATATCACCGCGCAGACTGTGTGTGATGCCGCAAAACAGCCATAAAATGAAACTGGTATAAGCCCCCCAAAACATGCCCAAAAGACTGGCAATACGCGCCGGCAATAGCAAAAGCGGCGAGAAGCCGATAACCAAGAAGGCTGTGCCTAAATAAAAAAAGATATTAAACAAGATTGATCGTAGTAAAATCATAAATAAAGGCATCCATTAAAATGGTCATAGGCGCATATGTCTCATATGTGTCTCATATATGTCTCATGCACCAGGAACGCATAGATGAGGATAAGACAGGCTATGAATAACACAAACAGGCCGACAATAACACCTCAGCCTAGCCCAGATAAAAATGAAGGTCAGGATTGGCAAAAGCGTGCTGAGATGCTGCTGCTTATTTTGGCCCAAAAGGCGCAGACCATTACCTATGATGGGCTGGCAAGTCAGTGCGGCGTGCCATCACCGCACCGCATTCATAAGCTGACCAATTTTCTTGAGACGCTGATAGCGCAAGATATCACAGCAGGGGCGCCTATCAGGGCCGCACTAGTGATATCAAAGGTGCGTGGCAGGCCAGCAGATGGCTTTTATGTCTGCCTTGAGGCTTGCGGCTATCGCCCTGACAGTGATCAAAAACCTGATAATGATCAAAAAACAGAGACGCATAAACGGCTATTGGCCGCGCTTAACCCTGCTTTTCAATCACAAAGCGAAACAGCCCCTCACGCGCCTCTTGGCTGACAAGCCGATGGCCTGAGGTCTCGCAAAAATGGTCAAAATCAAGAGGTGCTGCCGGGTCATCTGCCAAAAAGGTGAGGATGGTGCCTTGTGCCACCTCTTTTAGCGCACGACGCGCTTTCAAGACAGGCAGAGGGCATTTAAGCCCCGTAAAATCATGAATTATATCGTCATTGTGACTAGGATTTGTCATCACGCGCACCTATCTGATAAGCACCGCTTCACTGCGGCTTTGCTTGTGCAAAAATAACAAATAACCGACAGAAGGCAACTTGCTTTATCAGTGATGGTAGGGCTAAAACAAAGCATGACAATTTGGGGCATCATTATTGGCGGCGCGGCGGGCTTTGCAATTGGCGGTCCTATTGGCGCATTGCTTGGCGCTGCGGCAGGCCATGTGGCAGGGCGCGGCCTCAAACAGGCCCTTGCCCCTGACCAGACCCGCAATGTCGCCTTTACGGTTGCGGTCATCGCGCTATCGGCGAAAATGGCGCGCACAGATGGGATCGTCACCAAATCAGAGATCAGAGCCTTTCGAAGCCGTGTGCATATCCCGCCAAAAGATATCAAACAGGTCGCAAAATTCTGGGATTTAGCGCGTCAAACGCAAGATGGCTTCCAATCCTATGCCAAGCAAACCGTGAACCTATTTGGTGCCAGAGCGCCTATCTTGGAACAATTGCTTGATTTGCTGTTTCACATTGCCAAAGCAGATGGCGATATCACAGAGCCTGAATGGGCCTATCTTGGCGAGGTGGCAGAGATATTCGGCTATGATGAGGCTGATTTTGCCCGCCTCTCAGAGATATATGGCGCAGATAATCCGCCCCCGCACCATATTTTGGGCGTGGAAAAAACAGCCTCCCTCAAAGATGTTCGGGCCGCTTGGATGCGCTTAGCAAAAGAGCATCACCCTGACCAGCTCATCGCCAAAGGCATGCCAGCTGAATTCATCGACAATGCCACTGACAGGCTCGCCCGCATCAACCGCGCTTATGAGTTAATGCGTGCCGACTTAACACGTGCTGACTTAACACGTAATGGGCAATCATCCGAAAGCTGATACGATTATGGCTCCTCCCCCTCTCATGACTTTAAGTGATATTGGCGTCAATCTTGGCGACCGCTGGCTATTGCGCGGCGTTGATTTGTCTATCCATAATGGTGATAGGCTCGCCTTGGTGGGGCGCAATGGGGCGGGCAAATCAACCTTGATGAAGCTTATCACAGGCACAGCAGAGGCTGATGAAGGGTCGCGCTGGGTCGCACCGCAAACCGAAATTGCCTATCTGCCGCAAGTGCCTGTCATAAAGGGCGTGCAATCGCTGGCTTCTTATGTGGCAGAGGGGCTTGAGGATAGTCATGAGATTTTCCGGGCAGAGGCGCTGTTGCAAAAAATGGGGATGGACCCTGCACGCATGACCGAAGGCCTATCAGGGGGCGAGGCGCGGCGCGCATCTCTGGCACGCGCGCTTGTCACAAACCCAGATGTCTTGCTGTTGGATGAGCCGACCAACCACCTTGATTTGCCAACGATTGAATGGCTCGAAGGCTTGTTGCGCGAACGCCAAGGCGCGCTTGTGCTTATCTCGCATGACCGCGCTTTTTTGCGGGCGCTTGGCAATGGGATGATCTGGATTAACCAAGGCACTTTGCGCACCAGAACCGCGCCTTTTGATCAATTTGAAGATTGGTCAGATGGCATTGAGCAAGAAGAATCCGTGCGCCTTGCCAAATTAGATAAGCGCATCGCAGAAGAGACCAGATGGTCACGCCAAGGCATCTCTGCGCGCCGTAAAAGAAACCAAGGCCGCTTGCGTGAATTGGCCAATCTGCGCATTCAACGCGCCAGAGAAGGCGGTCTTGCCGCACGCTCTATGTCTATCACAACAGGCCCTGCTGAGGGCGGTGGTCAGGTGGTGCTTGAGGCAAAAGATGTCTCAATCGCGGTCGAGACAAAGGCCGGCACAAGGCCGCTAGTCTCGCATTTTCATGCCCGTATCAGACGCGGTGACAGGATTGGTGTGCTAGGCCCGAACGGGGCAGGCAAATCATCTTTGGTGCGCGTATTGTTAGGGGAGACCAAGCCTGATCAAGGTCATGTGAAAACAGGCTTTGGCTTGCTACCTGCCTATTTTGACCAGTCTAGAGCCGCGCTTGATCAAACAGGCTCTCCTTGGTCAGTTCTCTGCCCTGATGGCGGTGATAGTGTCGAGGTCGCAGGCAAAACCAAACATGTCACCAGCTATTTGCGCGATTTCTTATTTGATGATCACAAGATGACTCAAAAGGTCTCCACCCTGTCAGGTGGTGAGCAGAACCGTTTGCTATTGGCCAAGATTTTTGCCCAACCGCATAATTTCCTCGTGCTTGATGAGCCGACCAATGATTTGGATATGGAAACCATTGATTTGTTGCAAGAGGTAGTCGGTGATTATGATGGCACCATCATGATTGTCAGCCATGATAGAGACTTTCTTGACCGCACCGTGACCTCTGTTCTGGCCTTTGAGGGGGATGGCAAAATCACCCCGCATGCGGGCGGCTATAATGATTACCTTGCCCGCAAGACAGGGGCTGAGAGTAAAGACAAGGCGGCCGCGAAGAAGAAAAAGCAAGCGCAAAAGGAAAAGCCAAAAGGGCCTCGCACAGACAGGCTATCTTATAAGGATGTGCATGCGCTTGAGACATTGCCCAAGGAAATTGACGCGCTTGAGGCGGCGATTGCCAAGAATGAGTTACGCCTGACAGATATGGATTTCTTTGCCAAAGACCCCGCCGCCTATCAAGGGGTGGCAGATAAGATCGCCCAAGATAAACAAACGCTCGCCGACAAGGAAGAAGCGTGGCTTGAGGTGGAAATGAAGAAAGAAGCACTAGACGGCTAATAAGCGGGGCTAATCCTAATTACATCTCCAAAACTTGACGATACCATAAAGCTGGGGCAAAAAGACGCCTAGGTCAGATGGCTGGATGGTTGCTGGTACGCTTTTATAAGCGCACGAGAGGAAAGTCCGGGCTCCACAAGATCAGAATGCTGGATAACGTCCAGCGGGGGCAACCCTAGGGAAAGTGCCACAGAAAACAAACCGCCTCTCATCTTTTGATGCGTGGTAAGGGTGAAAAGGTGCGGTAAGAGCGCACCGCAGGCGCTGGCAACAGCACTGGCATGGTAAACCCCATTCGGAGCAAGACCAGATAGGGACACGCGCCACCTCGGTGGCATTGGCGATCTTGCCAAGATGTTCGGGTAGGTTGCAGGACTGGTCAGGTAACTGGCCAGCTAGATGAATAGCCATCAAACGCCCCCTCAAAAGGGCGATGAACAAAACCCGGCTTATAGGCCATCTGACCTTATTAAATTAATCTTTCCATGCGCGCTTAATCTTAATCAAAAATTAACAAAGGGGCGCCTAAGATACATATCTCTGAGGGAGAGCGTGTCTCGCCATTATCATGCGAGCGCAAGCATGCATATTGTCACTAACACTATCACTAAGACAATCACTATCACTAAGACTATCAATATCATGCGAACATTAGCAGGCAATGACTATCTATACCAAACAGCTACACCAAACGGCCATCCTAATATGACCTCATATTAGGCGCGTTCATGTCTATAGGAGAATTGCAATGACGCTCTTTCAAACGACCCTTAAAACCCTTATCGGTGCTATCGTAATCGCTGGCGGTCTTACCGCACAAGCCTTTGCGATGGGCGGCGATAAGACCACCCTTACCATCACCAATCTTATGACAGATGAATTACTTGCCCCCATCTTGGTGGCACCTATTCGTTCGGACAAGAAAATCTTTGATGGCGACTATGTTTCATCTGCCGCTGAGCATCAAATCCTGACAGGTGACCCTGCGATGGTTGTTGAGGCAATTGGCAAAAAGGCCATGGTCGGCCATGGAACCGACGGCCCTCCAGGCGTTCTGCTTGCCCCTGGCAAATCCATCTCAATCGAGGTCGAAGCACGTAAAGGTCAAGCTTTGCGCATCATCGCGATGGTTGCACCGACCGCCTATAAGGATCATTTCGTGACAGGCATCATCAATGTGGGCGCAGGCCTACCTGTTACCCTGCAACGCTATGATATTGGCCATGATGAAGACCGCAAAAGCACTGAATATCTCAGCGCCGCCGCCGCTATGGTGACAATTAAATAGCCCAAAAAAGCAGATCTAAATAACAGGCCTCAAATAACAATTAGGCCCCTAAATATTTATCAGATCACCCCAATCAGACACTGCGCTGATTGGGGTGATTTTTTGCCTCTCAGACACGTATTTTTGGCCTATTTTTAGAACATTTAGTGAACGAATTTCGATTTTCCATTATATTGCAGATGCTTAAGACACAAAGCTCACAAAACACTTTATAAATCATTGATTTTTCACGATTTTTCCATGCCATACAGGGCATTTCCCATTGACCACCATTATTACCCATGATATCCCATAAGAACCCATATTCGGTTTTTTCGGGATAATTCCGCCTTACTTTGGGGGCATTGTAAGCGAAATTATATGATTTTTACCAATAAAATCAGACCGTTAAACTGAGTATGGGTTTAAAAACCAAAGGCATGTGCTAGGGATGGGTTTTCATCAACAGGCACAGGCAAAGTAACTCAAGGGTGTTCATGTGGCGTTATTTTTATCCACATTCGAAAATCGCATAGATCGCAAAGGACGGCTCTCAGTGCCGGCCCCTTTCCGTGCGACCCTAGAGGCAAATCATGCCTCCCTATTTCTTTATAAATCACTTGTCCTGCCTTGCATCGAGGGGTGCGGGCCTGAGCGTATCTCGCAGATTGTTGATGCGATTGATACGATGGACAGCCTGTCGGACGAGGTTGCGACATTGACCACCATGCTTTCAAGCGCCCAAGAAATGCGCCTTGATAGTGAGGGTCGCATCATGCTCTCTTCTGATTTCATTGAATTTTCCAACCTAGACGACACCGCTCTTTTTGCCGGCATCGGGCGCTCGTTCCAGATTTGGCACCCTGATGTCTTTAGGCAAAGAGAACAAGCGGCCAGAGCCAACGCGAAAACAAATGGCCTGCCCAAATTGACCTTAGGCCGAAACACAGCTCCAACCGACGGAGGCTCGTAATGAGTGGCCAGACCCTGCATCAGCCCGTTATGCTTGATGAGGTCGTCTCAACCCTCGCACCTAAAGATGACGGCCTATATATTGACGCCACCTTTGGCAATGGCGGTTATAGCCGCGCTATCCTAGAGGCCGCTAATTGTCATCTGATGGCGATTGACCAAGACCCTGATGCGATTAAGCGTGGCCAGCCGCTTGTTGATACCTTTGCCCCCCGCTTTACCCTTGCCCATGGGCGCTTCTCGCAAATGGCCGAACTGCTTGAAGCGCAAGATGAGCGTGTTGACGGTGTTGACGGCGTTGACGGCATTGTCTTTGACCTTGGCGTTTGCTCCACCCAGCTAGACCAAGCAGAGCGCGGCTTTTCTTTCCAAAAAGATGGCCCGCTTGATATGCGCATGTCACAAGATGGGCTTGACGCTGAGGAAGTTGTCAATAAAACCGCCGAAAGCGACCTTGCCGATATCCTCTATACCTATGGTGATGAGCGCGCTTCTAGGCGGATTGCCAGAGCGATTGTCAAAGCACGGACCGAAGCCCCCATCACCCGCACCTTGCAATTGGCGAATATCATTCATTCAGTTATGCCCCGCCCCAAGCCCGGCCAATCTGATTCTGCCACCCGCTCTTTTCAAGCCTTGCGCATTTACGTCAATCAAGAGATGGCCGAAATCGAAGAAGCACTTGAAGCAGCGCAAAGCTTGTTAAAGCCCGATGGTCTGCTGGTTGTGGTCACCTTCCATTCGCTTGAGGACAGGCTGGTGAAGCAATTTATCGCCAAACGCGGCGGCAAGGTCGCTAACCCCTCACGCCATTTGCCCCAAATGGAAGAGGCCCCTGTCTATTTCTCGATGATGACGCGCAAACCGCTTTTGCCGACCGATGATGAGATTGCGACGAACCCGCGCTCTCGCTCGGCAAAATTACGCGCCGCAATGCGCACCAACACCCCTCTGGCAAAAGGAGCTTAAAGACCCATGCGTATTGTTCTTTTAATTGCCTTGATTTTGATTTTCTCAGGCACCGGCCTTTATATGACCACCCATAGTTTTGATAATCGTGCGGATGAATTGGCGCGCCTCGAAGCGCAAATCCGTCATGAAAATCAGCAATCAGCGATTTTAAATGCTGAATGGTCTTACCTATCGCGCCCTGAGCGTGTGTTGAGCCTGTCATCAAATTTGCTCTCTCTTCAGCCGATTTCAGCTGATAGAGTTTTGCCGCTTGCTGCGATCCCGTTCCGTGATAATGCGTTTAAGGAGGCTGGCAAAAAATGAAGCGCGCCTTTCGCGAAATCATCTGGCCTGCCAAGCCGCAACCAGCGCAGTCAAAACGCATTGCGCTAGGGCGCCTATCTGTGGGCACATTTTTTGCCTTTCTATGCTTTTCACTCATCGGCGCGAAAGCCTTTTATCTTGCCACAAACAAAGATTTACGCTCGCAATTTGCCAGCCCAAAACCAGCGGCGATTGAACGCGGTCATATCACCGACCGCAATGGCAAGGTCTTGGCAACATCTGTGCCTGTCAAAATTCTTCATGCCGACCCACAGCTTATTCTAGACCCGTTCGAGACAGCCGCCTTGCTAGCCCCCCTTCTGCCCAATTGGACCGAAGAGCGTCTGCTGAACCGCTTTGCCAAAAAGACCCGCTATATTGAGCTTGAGCGCCGCCTGACACCGCGCCGCCATGAAGAGATCATGCAGCTAGGCCTGCCAGGCATTGCCTTTAGCCCCACAAATGCCCGCCTCTATCCGCATGGCAATGAGGCCGCCCATATTCTTGGCACGATTGATGTGGATGGTAAGGGCATTGCGGGCATTGAAAAGCAATTTAATGCAGAGCTCTCAAAGGGTGAGCCTATCGCCTTATCGGTTGATATTGGCGTTCAAGCCATCCTGCGCACCGAAATCCAAAAGCAAATTGATAGCTTTGAAGCCATCGGCGGTGCCGGTCTTGTGCTTGATATGAAGACAGGCGAATTATTGGCGCTTACCTCCCTGCCAGACTTCAACCCTAATCATTTCAATAAGGCGATTGATGATGCCCGCTTTAACCGCGCGACCAAAGGCGTCTTCGAGATGGGCTCTATCTTTAAAGTCCTCAATACCGCCATCGCGCTTGAGACAGGGGCCGCCCAAATGGGCCAGCATTATGAAGTCTCAAAACCGCTTTATATATCGCGGCGCAGTATTTCTGATTATCACATGATGAAGCGAGACCTCAGCCTGTCTGAGGTATTGGTTTATTCATCTAATATCGGGTCTGCGCGTATTGCGGATGCTATCGGGGCAGAGGCACAACGTGCCTATATGGAGCGCCTCGGCCTTCTTGACCGCCTATCGATTGAACTGCCCGAAGTGGCAAGACCACTTATCCCGCAACGTTGGGAGCGCCTCTCAGCGATGACGATCTCGTTTGGTCACGGCATGTCTGTGACGCCTGTTCATGCCTCAGCCGCTATCGCCGCCGCCGCAGGTGATGGCATCTACCGCGCCCCAACATTGCTAAAAAGAGACCCGTTAACACCGCTGATTGAACAGCGCATTTTCTCTGCTGAGAATGTGAAGGCGTTGCGTTCAATGATGCGTCTTGTGGTCTCTCACAAAGATGGCACAGGCAATTTTGCCGAAGCGCCCGGCTATTTGGTTGGTGGCAAAACTGGCACCGCTGAAAAGGTCGTCGATGGGCGCTATAGCAAGGATAAGAATATGGTATCCTTTATTGGCACCTTCCCGGCGCATGACCCGGCCTATCTTATCTTTGTCATGGTCGATGAGCCAGAGGGACAAAAACATTCTTATGGCTATGCGACAGCTGGCTGGGTAGCGGCACCTGCCATTCGCAAGATTGTTGAACAAATCGCGCCAAAGCTTGGCATTCTTCCTGTTGACGAAAATGCGCCCGAAATTCGCCAGAATCTTGTGCCAAATATTCGTATTGGCAAAGAGGAGGGTACCAGTGCGGCTCTGTGATATCGTTGAAAATTGGCCTGTTAAAGATAAGCCCGCACAGACCATCATCACCGGGCTGAGCGCGGATTCGCGCCGCATTAAGGCCGGCAGCCTATTCATTGCTATCACAGGCAATCAGGCAGATGGCCATGACCATATCAAACAGGCGATTGCCAATGGCGCGGTTGCGGTCATGGGGGAAAAGCCGCTTGATGATATCTCTGTGCCTTATTTGGCATCAGCCAGCATTCGCGCTGATTATGCCAAAGCCTGCGCGAAATTCTGGCCAAAGCGCCCCTCTATCCAAGCCGCGATCACAGGCACTAATGGCAAGACGTCAATCGCTGAATTCCTACGCCAGATTTGGCAGAAATCAACTTGGGAAGCAGCCTCTCTTGGCACTTTGGGCGCCAAGACAGCGCGCACAGGCCTTAGCCTTGATGAGCCTCATCTCGCCGTCGCTGGTCTGACCACGCCTGGGCCTGATGATCTTTTTGCGACCATTGATGCGCTCGCGCGTCAATCTGTGCGGTGCCTTGCGCTTGAAGCCTCATCGCACGGGATTGACCAAGATAGGCTCTCGCCGCTTTCGATCCATGTGGCTGGTTTCTCAAACCTAAGCCGTGACCATCTTGATTATCACGGCGATATGGACAGCTATTTTGCGACCAAATT
>DBMZ01000073.1:22761-30113 GCA_002299005.1 Alphaproteobacteria bacterium UBA685
TCTGCCGATAATGATTTGCATATCAAAGCTCTTGCGGCCAAGGATTACGGCTTTGATGCCCATTTCAGCTATGCTGGCAAAGATTATCAATACCCACTTGCTTTGATGGGACGTTTTCAGGCTGAAAACGCGCTATTGGCGGCGTTGATGGCGCATTTATCTGGCCTATCTATTCATGATTCCTTTGGCGCCCTGCCGTGTCTTAAGCCGATTGCTGGACGCATGCAACCTGTCCATGGCCATCCGCAAAAAGCGCGTATTTTGGTTGATTATGCCCATACGCCTGACGCGCTTGAAAATGCCTTAAACCTGTTGCGCCCTGAGACCAGCGGCAAGCTTATTGTGCTATTTGGGTGCGGTGGTGACAGAGATAAGGGCAAGCGCGCTATGATGGGTGATGCGGCCGCCAAGCTGGCTGATATGGTCTATGTCACAGATGATAATCCGCGCACCGAAGACCCTGTCTCTATCCGTGCCGAAATCCTGTCTGGCAAAGCCCAATCACAGCTGGGTAAATTCCATGAGATTGGCAATCGCAAAGCCGCCATTCAAACAGCCATAGATACGCTTGGCGCAGGTGACACATTGCTGATCGCCGGCAAAGGCCATGAGACCACACAGATGGTCGGCACAGAGACCTTGCCATTTGATGATGCGGCTGTCGCCCGCTCCGCGCTTGCCTTTTTGCCACAAGGCGGTGCGTGATGATTACCAATTGGACTGGCACAGATTTGGCGAAGATCACAAAGGGCAACTGGCATAGAAGCGTGCCAAAGGCACCTTGCATGACGCTTGCGATTGACCATCGCACGCTTGAACAGGACGGTCTATTTATCGCCTTGCCCGGCACCAAACATGACGGCCATGCGTTCCTTGATGACCTGCTACCAAGCCATTGCGCCCTTGTTAAAACCCCCTCACCTGACAGCGCCGCGCACCAGCTTTGTGTCGCAGATCCGCTCATGGCCTTGCATGATATCGCCCGCGCGGCAATGGCAGACACAAAGGCACGCAAGATTGCCATCACAGGCTCTGTCGGCAAAACAAGCACCAAAGAGGCGCTGACCAGCGTGCTATCTTGCTATGGTGCGACACATGCCAGCTCTGGTAATTACAACAACCATATTGGCGCCCCTCTCTCGATGGCACGCACCCCTGATGAGGCAGAGATGATACTCATGGAAATGGGGATGAATCACGCTGGTGAAATCGCGCCCCTATCGCATCTCTATCAGGCTGATATCGCGATTATTACCAAGATCGCTGACAGCCATAGAGGCCATTTCAATTCAACCGAAGATATCGCCCATGCTAAGGCTGAAATCTTTGCGGGCATGAATAATGGCATGACTGGTAGCATGAATAATGGCACGGCAATCCTACCTTTTGATGACACGCATTTCGCGCTCCTTGCCAGCGCGGCAGAGGCAGAAGGCCTAACCATCATCAGCTTTGGTGCCAAGACAGGCGCCGATATTCAACTAACGAGCCAGACGCCTTGTGATGGCGGACAGCGTCTTGTCATTCACAATAACCTAACCGATCAAGACGCCTCATTCACCCTTGGTCTAGCCGCCCCCCATCATAGCACCACCGCCTTAATCGCGCTGGCCAGCCTGCATGTGCTTGGCCTTGATTGGCGCCCCGCAGAACAAGCGCTTGCCAATTTGCAAGAGGTCGAGGGGCGCGGCAACCAGCTTGCCATCGCGCTTGATGGCAGGCCTGCCCTTTTGATTAATGACAGCTATAATGCTGGCCCTGCCTCAATGGCCGCCTCTCTTAGCTATGTTGCCACATTGCCGCATGATAAAAAGGGCCTTGTCCTAACCGATATGCTTGAGCTTGGCACGATTAGTGATGCGGCGCATGAGGCGCTTATTCCGCTGATTGAGGCGATTGCCCCGCACCGTCTTGTGCTAGTAGGCGAAGCAATGGGCAAGATCCAAAACGCCCTCGCTCACCGCACGCATCTCACCCATTACCCACATGCCAGCCAGTGCCAAGCGCATCTTACCGGCGCGCTTTCAGCTTGCGATTTGATCCTTGTCAAAGGCTCAAACGGCTCTGGCGCACCAGCATTGGCAAAGGCGCTTATCAGTGCCGCAAATAATAACACCTCGCCAAGGGGGGCCGCCCATGTTTCCTGATCTCCTCCTGCCTTACGCAGACCAGTTTCAGCCGTTAAACCTCTTCCGCTATCTGACATTCAGAACAGGCGGGGCGATTATGACAGCGATGGTTCTCAGCCTGTGCATCGGCCCTGCCTTTATCAGATGGCTGAAATCGCACCAAGCTGAAGGCCAGCCGATTAGAGCTGACGGCCCTGAAAGCCACATTCTGACCAAGGCTGGCACACCAACAATGGGTGGCTTGCTGATTTTGGGCATTTTTGTGATCACGACCTTGCTATGGGTGCCGCTTGATAATGCCTATCTATGGCCGATTTTGATTGTCGCCATTGGCTTTGGCGGCATTGGCGCGATTGATGATTGGCTCAAGCTGAAAAAGAGGTCCTCAGCCGGTCTTCGTTCAAGCCAAAAATTCCTGCTTCAAACAGCCCTCGCCCTTGTTGCGATTATCTATTTGGTCGAATTATCACCCGCTGATCTGCGCTATGGCATCGCGCTACCATTCTTAAAAGATACGCTTTTATATCTCTCTTATTTCTATATTCCCTTCGCGCTTGTCGTGATTGTTGGGGCATCGAATGCGGTGAATTTAACAGATGGGCTAGATGGTTTGGCGATTGTGCCCGTGATGATCGCTGCCTCTGTCTTTGCGCTGATTGCGTATCTATCAGGTAATTTGAATTTCGCTAATTATCTACAGATTCACTATATCCCCGGCACAGGTGAATTGGCGGTGGTTTGCGGCGCGCTAATCGGCGCAGGGCTTGGCTTTTTATGGTGGAACGCCCCGCCTGCCAAAGTCTTTATGGGTGACACAGGTTCACTGGCTCTTGGTGGCACGCTTGGCGCGATATCGGTTGCGACACGCCATGAATTGGTGCTGGCCATCACAGGCGGCCTGTTCGTGCTTGAGACGGTATCTGTCATATTGCAAGTCGCCTCATTCAAATTGACTGGCAAGCGCATCTTCTTGATGGCGCCCTTGCATCACCATTTTGAGAAAAAGGGCTGGGCAGAGCCGACCATCGTTATCCGCTTTTGGATTATCTCTGTCATCTTGGCGTTAATCGCCCTTTCAACCCTCAAGCTTCGCTAGGAGACGCGCATTATATCATGACCATTGAGACCTCTCACAACTTTAGACATATCGCGGTATTTGGTGCCGGCCTTTCTGGTCGTGCCGCCTATCAGCGTGCGCTATCGTTGGGGGTATCTTGTGTGATTGATGATGATAGCCCGATTATGCATGATGCGATTGCCAAGAGCGATATCTGTGCTTGGCAAGAGTGGGATTGGTCACAAATTGACGCGCTTATCCTCAGCCCCGGCATTGCGCATAATCACCCTGCCCCGCACCCGGTTGCCAGCGCCGCAAGAGCGCATCAGACACCGATTATCTCAGAGGTAGAGTTTGGCCTTTCCACAGGCAATTGGGGCAAGCTTGTGATCATCACAGGCACAAATGGCAAATCAACGACGACCGCTTTAACAGGACATTTGCTGGCCTCTGGCGGCGCGTCTGTGCAAATTGGCGGCAATCTTGGCACGCCTTTATGCGCCCTAAATGAAGCCCCACAGGTTTCTGGCACCCATCATATCACCGTGCTAGAGCTATCTTCGTATCAGCTAGAGACAACGCCGTCTCTTGCCCCTGATATCACAGCCTTATTGAACATCACGCCAGATCACCTAGACAGGCATGGCGGGCTTGATGGTTATATTGCGGCCAAAAAAATAAGCCTCTCTGCTTGCCCAAAAGAGGCCCTTGCGCTTATTGGCGATGAGGGACCGATTATGCAAGAGGTGCTTGCGTGGGCCAAAGATACATTGCCGTGCCATATCCAAGCTATCTCAGCAGATGATTTGCACGCGCGGCCCCTTGATAACCCCTATCTTGCTGGCGCGCATAATGCCCAAAATGCCAACTTTGCCATTGCGATCGCCAAAGCATGCGGCATCAAAGAGACGGCAATTCATACAGGCCTTGCCTCTTTTGTCGGTCTTGCCCATCGCTTGCAACCTGTCGGCGCGGCAGACGGGATAGGGTTTGTGAATGATTCCAAAGCCACAAATGGGGATGCCACGGCCAAAGCGCTTGGCGCATATGATGATATTATCTGGCTTGCGGGCGGACAGGCAAAGGCAGATGGGCTCACCGCTTGCAAGCCGTTTTTTGACCATATACACCGCGCCCATTTCTATGGCAGCTCTGCGGCTGAGTTCTATCAAGACGCCGCGCCTCATATTCACTGCACAACGCATGAGACGTTGGACGAAGCCTTTGAGATGGCGGTAAGAGACTTACCGTCAAAGGCGGTTATCTTGCTATCACCCGCGGCGGCCTCTTTCGATCAGTTCCCAAATTTTGGCGCAAGAGGCGATCATTTCTCCGCCCTTGCCAAGCACTTTATCACCACAAGACATAAGGAGGCGGCACATGTTGGGTAGAACCGATAGATCCCTTCTAGGAGTCTGGTGGTGGACCGTTGATAGGTGGCTTTTAACCGCCGCTATCTTGTTGATGGTGATTGGCACCTTGCTTGTGATGGCCGCCAGCCCCCCTGTTGCGGCGCGCATATCATTGCCTGAATTCCACTTTGTCTGGCGCCAGCTTGTCTATCTGATACCTGCCGCAGGGGCAGTCTTCATTCTGTCTTTGATGACACCGCGCATGATTAGGGCCCTCTCATTGCTCGGCCTATTTGGCGTTATCGGCTTGATGAGCGCGACCCTTGTGCTTGGCGCAGAGGTCAAAGGCGCGACCAGATGGATTTATATCGGCCCGATTAATTTGCAACCATCTGAATTTGCCAAGCCATTATTTGCGATTGTCTGTGCATGGCTATTATCGCTGTGGCGTGAGGGCGAGAATTTCAAAGGCTGGATTTGGGCCACAGGCCTTGCGGGCATCATTGTTGGGATTTTGGTCTTGCAACCAGATATCGGCATGACAGCTGTCATCGCGCTGACATGGGGCTTCCAGATGTTCTTGGCAGGCATGCCTTTATTGCTTGTGATTTTAGCCGTCGCCTTGGCACCTTTGGCGCTTATCATTGCTTATTATAACCTCAGCCATGTGACCGCGCGTATTGACAAATTCTTTGATGGCGGCTCTATGCAGTCTGATTTCTCTATCCGCTCTTTTGCCGATGGGGGTTTGCTTGGCGTTGGGCCCGGCGATGGCAAGATTAAGCAATATTTGCCAGATGCGCATGCTGATTTCATCTTCTCTGTGGCGGCCGAAGAATATGGCCTGCTTGTCTGCCTGTTAATCATTGGCCTTTATGGCTTTATGGTCTTACGCGGATTTGAGCGTTCAGCCGCAAGAGATAATCTATTCTGCCTGATAGCCGGCGCCGGTCTTGCCATGCAATTTGGCGTGCAAGCGGCCATTCATATGGCATCATCTGTGGACCTTATCCCCACCAAAGGCATGACCTTGCCTCTTATAAGCTATGGTGGCTCATCCTTGCTTGCCAGCGGGATTACGATTGGCATGCTATTGGCGCTGACAAGACGCCGCCTGCGCGATGGAGGGTTAGATGGCTAATGTCATTCTTGCCGCCGGCGGTACAGGCGGCCATATTTTCCCAGCCCTTGCGGTCGCAGAAGTGCTATCTGCGAATGGCCATAGGGTGGTGCTTTATACCGATAAGCGCGGTGAGGCGATGGTCGATGGCAAAATCACCTATCGCATCATCAGCTCTGCCTCGCCGTTCAAAGCAGGGATTATCGCCAAATGCCTTGGGCTAGCCAGCCTGTCCCTTGGCTTTATACAATCAGCTAGCATGATGCTATTTGCGCGCCCAGCGGCTGTGATTGGCTTTGGCGGTTATCCGTCACTTGCGCCTATTTTATCGGGGCGACTTTTTGGCGCGCGCTGTATCTTGCATGAACAAAATGCGGTGATGGGGCGTGCAAACCGCCTGCTTGGCAAGATTGCCCATCATATCGCGCTGTCCTTTGCCAACACCAAAGGCGCACCAGAAGGCGATAAAATCACCCAAACAGGCCTGCCTGTCAGGCAAGCATTTGCCGCTATTTCGGCCTATCGCGTGCAGACAGACAAGATACATATCACCATTATTGGCGGCTCTCTTGGTGCCCAGATTTTTGCTGATATCATCCCGCAAGCCATCTCAGCATTACCAGCGTCCCTCAAAGCAAAATTGCATATCACACAACAAGCACGTGATGATAATATCAGCGCCCTAAAGGCCGCTTATGAGGCGCAAAATATCTCTTATGAGGTGGCGCGTTTTTATCATGATATGCCAAGCCTCTATGAGGCAAGCGACATCATCATCAGCAGAGCAGGTGCCTCATCTGTGCAAGAAATTGCCACCGCAGGCAGAGCCAGCCTTCTTGTGCCTTTTGCAGGGGCGCTTGATGATCACCAAACAGGCAATGCGATGAGCCTTGCCAATGCCGGCGGTGCGCTTGTGCTTGCCGAGGATAAGGCAGATGCAAAGGCCGTAGCAGCCTTGCTATCGACATTAATCGAAGATGGCACAAAGCGCGCAAAAATGGCTAGCCAAGCGCACTCTATCGCAAAGCAAAATGCCAGCCACGCTATCGCAGATCTAGCCGGCCTATCCGCCCCTCACCTCTCAGGAGCTATGCAATGACCGCCCTTCCCCTCAGCATTGGCAAGATTCACTTTACCGGCATTGGCGGTATTGGGATGAGTGGTATTGCCGAAATCCTAGCCGATTTGGGCTATGAGGTGCAGGGCTCTGATATTGCGGTGAATAATAATGTCAAACGATTACGCGGAAAGGGCATTCCTGTCTCTATTCCGCAAACAGCTGACAATATTGACGATGTGTCTATTGTTGTTATCTCGACCGCCATCCGCGCTGATAATGAAGAATTGCTAGCCGCGCGGGCGAAGTTTATTCCCGTTGTTCACCGGGCAGAGATGCTTGGCGAGTTAATGCGCTTGCGCTGGTCTGTGGCGGTTGCTGGCACACATGGCAAGACGACCACCACCTCGCTTGTCGCAACCTTGCTAGATGCGGCTGATATTGACCCCACCGTTGTCAATGGCGGCATCATCCAAAGCTGGGGCAGTAATGCCAAATTGGGTGATGGCCAATGGATGGTTGTTGAGGCTGATGAGAGTGACGGCTCTTTCTCGCGCCTAAAGCCAACCGCCGCGATTGTCACCAATATCGACCCTGAGCATCTTGACCATCACGGCTCTTATGAGAATCTTGAAAC
>DBMZ01000073.1:30318-30644 GCA_002299005.1 Alphaproteobacteria bacterium UBA685
TATGGCCTATCTGTGATGGCAGATGTCAGGGCCGTGAATATCCGTGCCTCTCATGATGCGATGCTATTTGATATTCAGCTATCAGACAGGCTGATGGGCGAGGCCCAAACCATTGCTGATGTCAGCTTCTCGATGCTTGGCACGCATAATGTCCAAAATGCGCTTGCCGCTATTTCGGTGGCGCTTGAGATGGGGATTGATAGCACGATTATCAAACAAGCCCTTGCCAATTTCAAAGGCGTTGGCAGACGCTTTGATATTAAAGGCACAGCGCATGGGATCACAGTCATCGATGATTATGGCCACCACCCTGTTGAGATTAAAGC
>DBMZ01000073.1:30850-33193 GCA_002299005.1 Alphaproteobacteria bacterium UBA685
AACGAGGCAGATACAGTGATTGTCGCCGATGTCTATGCCGCAGGTGAGGCCCCTATTGAAGGCTTTGGCAAGGATGAGCTGGTCGCAGGCCTGCAATCACATGGCCACCGCAATGCCTATGGGCTAGACGCGCCAGAAGCGCTTGCCAGCTTGATTAGCACCCACGCTGTTAAGGGCGATATCATTATGTGCCTTGGTGCTGGCACCATCACAAATTGGGCCGCCTCTCTGCCAGCAGAGCTTGAAGCTATCATATCAAAAGGAGGTGCTTAGATGACAGATTCACATAAAAGCATCTCTTTGAATATCAGAGGCCTGTTGCTATTTGATGAGCCCCTCAACAAGCGCACATGGCTTGGCGTGGGCGGCAAGGCTGACATCTATTTTGAGCCAGCTGACGAAGCTGATCTGGCGCAATTTTTGGCCAATACCCCCTCTGATCTGCCACTTACCATCATCGGCGCAGGCTCTAATATGCTGGTGCGTGATGGCGGCATTGAAGGGGCGGTCATAAAGCTGGTCGGCGAGATGGCACAAACGCGCCTATCAGGTGATATCATCACAGCCGGCGCCGGTGCCACAGACGCAGAAGTCGCGCGCTTTGCCGCGCGTCATGACCGCACCGCCCTTGCCTTTCTTGTGACCATCCCTGGCACAATTGGCGGCGGGATTCGCATGAATGCGGGCTGTTATGGCAGTGAATTTAAAGACGTGCTTATCAGCGCGCGCATGATGGCAAGAGATGGCACCATCCATCACCTAACCCCTGATGAGATGGGCATGGCCTATCGCCATAGTGATGTATCAGATGAGATGATTTTCCTATCAGCCGATTTTGCAACAAAGGCTGGCAAGATGGCAGATATCAAAGCTGAGATGAAAGAGATGCTGGCCATGCGGGCGCAAACACAGCCGCAAGGTGTGCGCACGGGCGGTTCGACCTTTGCCAACCCTGAGGGCCATAAAGCATGGCAGGTCATCGATGAAGCTGGTTGCCGCGGCAAGCGTATTGGCGATGCGTCAATGAATGAAAAACACTGTAATTTCCTTATCAATCATGGCGCCGCTAGCGCCCGTGATATTGAGCGGCTTGGCACTGAGGTAATAGAGGCTGTGCGCGCCAATTGCGGCGTTGAGCTACGCTGGGAAATTAAACGAATTGGCAGAGATGCAGAGACCATTAGCGGCGGAGATGTGGCATGATTGAACAAGATCCAAAACGTGTGGTTGTGCTGATGGGTGGCTGGACATCTGAGGCGGCTGTGAGCCGTGTCAGCGCGGCCTTTTGTGCCAAAGCGGCAAGAGCGGCTGGCTGGGATGCGATTGAGGTTGAATTTGACCGTGATATTCAAACGCGCCTTCGTGAATTGAACCCGTCGCGTGTTTATAACGCGCTTCATGGCCAAATTGGCGAGGATGGCTCCGTGCAAGGCATGCTAAATATTATGGGCATTCCTTATACCCATAGCGGTGTGGTTGCCTCTGCTGTCGCGATGAATAAGGTGCTATCGCGCCAATTATTCCGCACGGCTGGGATCGCGGTACCGATGCGCCTTTCCTTGAACGAAGATAATGGGGTTCTGAGCCCTCAGAATTATGACGGTGATTATGTCGTCAAACCGGTCAATGAAGGCTCTAGCTTTGGTGTCCAGATTATCCGTGCAGGCGATGATGCGCCGCGTCATGATCTCTGGCCACTTGGCACACAGCTATTTGCAGAGGCCTTTATTCCGGGGCGTGAATTAACCGTCTCTGTCCTAGATGGCACCGCCCTTGGTGTGACCGAGATTACGACCTCTGAGACCTTTTATGATTTTGATGCCAAATATAAGGCCGGCGGCTCACATCATATCTTGCCAGCGGAAATCCCAAAAGAGGTTGAAACGCTTGCCCTTGATTGGGCAGAACAAGCCTATCATTTGCTTGGTTGCCGCGGTGTGGCGCGTGCTGACTATCGCTATGATGATAAAAAAGGCCAGCTTTATATGCTGGAGCTGAACACACAGCCTGGCATGACGGCGACCTCACTTGTCCCTGAACAAGCGCGCTGGCGCGGTATTTCGGGCGAAGAACTTGTTAATCACTTGTTGGAGATTGCCCAATGCGACGATTAATGTTCTGGAAAAAAGAGGCCCAAGAGCCCAATAGAGCGAGCTTGCGTGGCCGCCAAATCGATTGGCCGACCATCCTTAGCGCGGCAAAACGCGGCTCTTATGTGGGCGCCATTTGCCTTGTGGCTGGCCTATGGATAATGCGCGAGACATTGATTGAAAGCGGCTATGATCTATCAGCGCAATCTGGCATCGCCCTTATCGATATCCGCATCACAGGGCGCAATTACAC
>DBMZ01000022.1 GCA_002299005.1 Alphaproteobacteria bacterium UBA685
ACATCAATGCTCTCAGTCTTATTCAGCTCCCAAGGGCGCGCGACAAAGGCATAAGGGCGTGACGTCAAAGCGCCAACAGGACATAGGTCAATCACGTTCGCTGAAAGCTCAGACGCAAGCGTCTTTTCAAGATAGGTGGTGATTTCCATATTCTCGCCGCGACCAATCGCACCAAGCTCAGGCACACCCGCAACCTCAGTCGCAAAACGCACACAGCGTGTACAATGAATACAGCGTGTCATAACCGTCTTAATCAACGGCCCCATATGCTTTTCATCAACCGCGCGCTTATTTTCTACATAACGAGAGCTATCTTCGCCATAACCCATCGCTTGGTCTTGCAAGTCACACTCACCGCCTTGATCACAAATCGGACAATCTAGCGGGTGGTTCACAAGCAAGAATTCCATCACACCTTCGCGTGCTTTTTTGACACGCTCTGATTGTGTGTCAATGACCATCCCATCAGCGGCAGGCATGGCGCATGAGGCAATTGGCTTTGGCGCACGTTCCATATCGACAAGACACATGCGGCAATTGCCAGCAATAGACAGTCTTTCATGATAGCAAAAACGCGGAATTTCATAGCCAGCTTCTTCACAAGCTTGCAGAACACTTGCCCCGTTTTCTACTTCTACTTCAATACCATTGACGGTCAGTTTTGGCATTTTTTCAATCCTTCAGCTTCGCTTATTGAGCCGCTTCCATCACAGATTTACGCATCGCAATACGACGCTCAATCTCAGGACGGAAATGTTTGATAAGACCTTGAATTGGCCATGCGGCCGCATCGCCTAGCGCACAAATTGTATGGCCTTCAACCTGTTTTGTGACTTGGAAAAGCGTATCAATCTCATACTCTTCTGCCTCACCACGAACAAGCCTATCCATCATGCGATACATCCAGCCTGTGCCTTCACGGCAAGGCGTACATTGGCCACATGATTCATGCTTATAGAAATAAGAAATACGGCTAATGGCGCGCACAATATCGGTTGATTTATCCATCACGATAATGCCCGCAGTCCCAAGACCTGTGCCAGCATTGCGCAAGGCATCAAAATCCATCGTCATATCATCACAAACATCACGCGGCATCATCGGCGTAGATGAGCCACCTGGAATAATCGCGAGAAGATTGTCCCAACCACCTCTGACACCGCCAGCATGCTTTTCGATAAGTTCCTTTAGCGGGATACCCATCTCTTCTTCGACATTACACGGATTGTTTACATGACCTGAAATACAGAACAGCTTTGTGCCTGTATTATTCTCTTTACCAAGGCCGGCAAACCACGCGCCGCCTCTGCGCATAATTGTTGGCACAACCGCGATTGATTCCACATTATTAATCGTTGTTGGGCAGCCATAAAGACCGACACCCGCAGGGAATGGCGGCTTCAAGCGTGGCTGGCCTTTGCGACCTTCAAGAGATTCAAGCAAAGCTGTCTCTTCACCACAAATATAAGCGCCTGCACCACGATGCAGATAGATATCAAAGTCCCAGCCAGACCCTGAGGCGTTCTTGCCAATCAGGCCCGCCTCATAGGCTTCTTCAATCGCTGCTTCAAGACGTCTTGCTTCATTCACAAATTCACCGCGAATATAAATATATGCCGCATGCGCACGCATAGCAAAGCCAGCTACCAGACAGCCTTCAAGCAATTTATGCGGCTCATGGCGGATAATATCTCTGTCTTTACATGTGCCAGGCTCTGATTCATCGGCATTCACCACAAGGTAATGTGGACGCGCGCCTACTTCCTTTGGCATGAAAGACCATTTCAGACCTGTTGGGAAACCAGCACCACCACGGCCACGCAAACCAGAGGCTTTGACCTCTTCGATAACGTCTTCATGACCACGCTTTAGGATAGCGGCTGTCTTATCCCAATCACCTCTGGCTTGGGCGCCTTTTAGGCCCGAATCATGCCAGCCATAAATATTGGTAAAAATACGATCTTTATCTGCTAGCATCTTACACCTCTTGCGCTGAAGATTTAAGGGCTGTCAATGATGTGGCGCCTTGTTCTGACTCAGATCCCTGACGGCCTTTCACAGACCCAACAGGCAAAGGCTCACCTGCCTCAAGGCTATCAAGCAATGCGCCGGTTGTTTCATAATCAAGATCTTCATAGAAATCGTCATTCACCTGCAAAATTGGCGCATTCACACACGCACCAAGACACTCAACTTCAAGTAAGCTGAAATTACCGCATTCAGATGTCTCACCTGACGCGATATCAAGGCGGTCTTTGATACAACGCATCATATCATCCGAGCCGCGCAACATGCAGGGGGTTGTCGTACAAGCTTGCAAGAAGAACTTACCAACTGGCTTTAGGTTGTACATTGTATAGAAACTAGCAACCTCAAGCACGCGAATCTCAGCCATATCAAGGCGATTAGCAATCTCTTCAATCGCCTTCATCGGGATCCAATTATCATGCTGGCGCTGTGCCAAATCTAGCAATGGCATGACCGCACTTGCGGCTCTGTCCTTTGGATATTTGGCCAGTATCTTCTTAATCTGTGCTTCGCTTTCTTTTGTGAAAGCAAAAGACTCAGGCTGGTTCTCAGCTATCAGCTTATCAATGCTCATCGGTCAATCTCACCAAATACAATATCTAAAGAGCCGATAATCGCGACAGAATCGGCAAGCATATGACCACGGCATAGATAATCCACGGCGGCCATAAAGTAATAACCAGGCGCTCTCAGGCGTGCGCGATACGGCTTATTTGTGCCATCAGCGACAAGATAGACACCAAACTCACCCTTTGGCGCTTCAACAGCTGTATAGCTCTCGCCCTCAGGGACGTGGAAGCCTTCTGTATAAAGCTTAAAGTGATGGATAAGCGCTTCCATTGAGTTTTTCATGTCACCACGACGCGGCGGTGTCACTTTATTATTCGCCGCTAGCACAGGGCCTTCTGGCATATTCTCAATCGCTTGACGGATGATGCGCAATGATTGGCGCATCTCTTCGATACGAACCAAATAGCGGGCATAACAATCGCCCGTCTTACCAACAGGAATATCAAAATCCATCTCGGCATAGGCATCATATGGCTGCGATTTACGCAAATCCCACGGTGTGCCTGTCGCACGAAGACATGGGCCTGTTAGACCAAAATCAAGCGCTTCTTCACGGCTCACAACACCGATATTCACCGTACGCTGTTTAAAGATACGGTTATCAGTCAGCAATGTCTCAATATCCGTGATGAACTCAGGGAATTTATCGGCCCATTTCAAGATATCATCACAAAGACCATCGGGCAGATCCTGATGAACACCGCCCGGACGGAAATAGGCGGCGTGCAAGCGCGCACCACATGCACGCTCATAGAATTCCATCAATGTCTCACGCTCTTCAAAGCCCCAAAGAAGCGGGGTCATCGCGCCAACATCAATCGCAAAGGTCGTCAAATTCAACACATGGTTCAAAATACGGCCAATTTCACAATAAAGAACACGAATATATTGCGCGCGCTTTGGCACTTCAATATTCAACGCCTTTTCAATCGATAGCGCCCATGCATGCTCTTGGTTCATTGGCGAGATATAATCAAGGCGGTCAAAATATGGCAATGCCTGAAGATATGTCTTTTGTTCAATCAGCTTTTCGGTGCCGCGATGCAGCAAGCCCACATGGGCGTCTGCACGTTCAATCACCTCACCATCCATTTCAAGCACAAGACGCAACACGCCGTGCGCCGCAGGATGCTGCGGGCCGAAATTCAAAGTCATTGGTCTGATTTGCATTTCACTCATAATTAAGCACCCTGCTCTTCTTGGCCAGCTTCCTCGTCAGCCATAGTATCCTCGATGTCGTTCTGGACACCTTCCCATGGGCTAAGGAAATCAAAATCACGATATTCTTGTGTTAGATGCACAGGCTCATAAATGACACGGCGCTGTGTTTCATCATAGCGCACTTCGACATAGCCTGTTGTTGGAAAATCTTTGCGAAGCGGATG
>DBMZ01000110.1 GCA_002299005.1 Alphaproteobacteria bacterium UBA685
GCTAGATTAAAAGGTGCCACTTCTTCTGGCCAAATAATCCCTTTTTCATCATGGCTAGCCTCAATGATACCGCCGACAAGACGCGAGACGCCAATGCCATAAGAGCCCATATGAAGCGGCTGTGGCTTGCCATCCTTGCCTTGGACACTTGCGCCCATTGGCTCTGAATATTTGGTGCCAAAATAGAAGATATGACCAACCTCAATACCGCGCTTTTCAAGCAAATCAGCCGCCGGCACATCACAATTCTGTGCCTCATGTTTCTCATCAGTCTTCGCATAGATAGAGGTGAATTTGTCCACCACCGGCTGGAGATCATCTTCATAAGAGATATCAGCCACCATATCTGTATTCAGCCATTTTTTATCAAAGAAAACACCAGATTCGCCTGTATCGGCGAGAATGATAAATTCATGCGACATATCCCCGCCAATAGGCCCTGTATCAGCTTCCATCGGAATCGCTGTTAGCCCCATGCGTGCAAATGTCTTCAAATAAGAGACAAACATCTTATTATAGGCGATTTTCGCACCCTCACGGCTTACATCAAAGCTGTAGGCGTCTTTCATCAAGAATTCACGGCCACGCATCACACCAAAGCGCGGGCGCACCTCATCACGGAACTTCCATTGAATGTGATAAAGATTAACCGGCAAAGCCTTGTATGAACGAATATGAGTGCGGGCGATATCAGAGACTTGCTCTTCATTTGTCGGCCCATAGAGCATATCTCTTTCATGGCGGTCGGTAATGCGCAGCATTTCAAGACCATAATCATCATAACGCCCTGATTCCTGCCATAATTCAGCTGGCTGAATCGTTGGCATCTTTATCTCTAGCGCGCCTGATGCGTTTTGTTCCTCACGCACAATTTGCTCAATCTTCTCAAGCACCTTGAGGCCAAGTGGCAACCATGAATAGATACCAGCACTTGATTGCTGGATCATGCCGGCACGCAACATCAAACGATGTGAGGCAATCTGTGCCTCTTTTGGATTTTCCTTAAGAACAGGCATGAAATAATTGCTTAGGCGCATAATCTTTAACTCTTCATTCAAATAGGGGGCACGAACATCTGCCCCGAGATCATATTAGTGCTGGATATAACTTTATGGTTTTAGGGGTGAAACATCACTCTGGCAAGGGTTTCATGCCGGCAAAATCAAACAGATCAACCAGCATATCTGTTGATACCTCAAAAACACTTCGCGGTGCCCATCTAGGCGCATTATCCTTATCAATTAAGACCGCACGAACGCCCTCGATAAAATCAGGTCGCTTTGTCATTTTCACTGCCAGAAAATAATCGCGCAAAATGGCCTCTTCATTGGATGCAGGGACGGGCAAACAAGTCATCATATACCAAAAGGCCGCAATAGAGGCCGGACATTTATGCGATAGCGCCTGATGCCAGCTCGCCTCCCCGCCTTGCTGTGCAAGAACCTCTGCTTGTTTGGCGATATCTTGCAGGTTTGGGCGCGCAAACACCTGTTCAATATCGGCCATCATCATGGCAAAATGAGGGGCTGGCGGCGCTTTGTGATAGCGCGCCAAAACAGCTTCAATCTGCGCCCTATCAGTGACCGCCGCAAGCGCACTCGCTAGCTCATCAAACATCTCTGAGGGGCAGTGATAATCAGCTATCTGCCATGAAAGCGCATCACCTGCCCCTATCATTGTGCCTGTCATCCCCATCATAAGCGCGGCCGAAAGAGGTGCGCGGCGTAAAAAGCACGATGCGCCGACATCGGGAAATAACCCAATCGCCGTCTCTGGCATCGCCATCTTAATATGTGAGGACACCACCATATAATCTGATAGGCGCGCGACACCAAATCCGCCGCCCATCACCACGCCATCAACCAATGATATCAAAGGCTTTGAATAGCGCGCGAGCATAAGGTCAAAGCCATATTCAGCATTAAAATAAGGCTCTGCACCAAGCTCTGGATTATCCTTAATAATCGATACCGCCTCTCTGACATCACCGCCCGCACAAAACGCACGAGCAGAGGCGGATCTTATCAGCACCAATTTTACCGCCTCATCTGATGCCCACGCTGATAGGGCCGCGGAAATTTGCGTGACCATATCAATCGAAAGCGCGTTTAACGCCTCAGGCCTATCCAATGTGATGCAACCAGCATGACCAATTTTAGAAAGGATGATATGTGACATAATCTGTGGCCCTATATGATACTTAACGTTATGTGCTATGCTTAAACTTATGTGTTATCGTGCCGGCTATATGTGCCTATTGTGACAAAATTTCGCGTGATACGCCTCGATAGTAGCATAGACGAATTAACTAAAACGCTCTAGTTTAGGTTAACAATTGTTTTAACGTTGAGGAATCTAAAAAAGATGAATCGCTCTTATCCTACGACAAGATTACGCCGCCTGCGTCAGTCATCTTTCATCAGAGATATGGTGCAAGAAACAAGGCTTCATGCCTCTGACTTTATCTGGCCACTTTTTGTGATTGAGGGTGAGGATATTGTCGAGCCGATCGCCTCTATGGGGGGCGTTAACCGCTACTCAATCGACCAGCTTATTGTGCAAGCTGGCAAGGCGGTTGAACTTGGTATCAGAGCAATTGCTATCTTCCCCAAGATCGAAGCAAACCTCAAAGATGAGGCAGGCTCTCTTGCAAGTGATGAAAATAACCTTGTGTGCCGCGCCGTCAGAGCCGTTAAAGCCGCTCATCCAGAGTTAGGCATTATCTGTGATGTCGCGCTTGACCCCTTTACAAGCCATGGCCATGACGGCCTTTTATCAGGCGATAAAATCCTCAATGATGAGAGCGTCGCTGTGCTTTGTGCGCAAGCCATTGTCCAAGCAAAGGCTGGCTGTGATATCATCGCCCCCTCAGATATGATGGATGGCCGTATTGGCGCGATTAGAGCGGCGCTTGATAAGGCTGGTTTTCACGATGTGATGATCCTCTCTTATGCCGCGAAATATGCCTCAGCCTATTATGGGCCATTCCGTGATGCTGTGGGCGCTGGCAAGAAACTAGGCGGTGATGGCAAGAAAACCTATCAGATGAACCCTGCCAATAAAGACGAAGCCTTGGCTGAGATTGAAATGGATATTAATGAAGGCGCTGATATGATCATGGTCAAGCCTGGCATGCCTTATTTGGATGTGTTGCAAGCCGCCAAGACAGCCTTTGGCGTGCCGAGCTTTGCCTATCAGGTATCAGGCGAATATGCGATGTTGCGCAATGCGGTTGATGCCGGCCTTATGGGCGAAGAGGCTATTTATGAGAGCCTATTATGCTTTAAGCGTGCGGGTGCGGATGGGATATTGACCTATTTTGCGCCGATGATGGCCTCTCATCTGGCGGAAGAATAGTTTTCATCACTTGCCTTGCCTAGCGCAAGAGAGCAGACTTGACCTTATGGAACAGCGGAAGCCTTTATTTGACCAAAAGCCCCTGCGCATGCGCATGACGCGTGCCAATCCGTGCGCCTATATTGAGGGCAATGTTGAACAACGCTTGGCGCTTGATTTGAAGGAAAACCCCGAAGCGCATGATAAGCTGGCGATGGCGGGGTTTCGGCGTGTTGAAAATTGGGCCTATAAGCCTGTATGCCAAAAATGCCAAGCTTGCATGCCCATTCGCATTGACTGTGCGCAATTCAAGAGCGGCCGGAACCTGTCACGTATCTATAAGAGCAATCAGGATTTAAGGCGCTCGCTTTCAACAAGCCAAGTCAATGATGAGCATTATATCCTGTTTCAGGAATATCTCACCAACCGTCATGAAGATGGACAAATGGCGGCTATGAGCTTCCAAGAATTCACAAACATGATCCATAATAGCCCGATTGAGACACTTCTTGTGGAATATCGTGACGTCGCAGATGAGTTGATTGCGTGCATGATGATAGATGTGCAAAGCGACGGGCTAAGCGCGGTCTATAGCTTTTTTGACCCGCTCTCATCAAACCGTTCACTTGGCACATTCATGATTTTAGATATGATTGCGCTGACCAAAGAATTGGGCAAAAACTATCTCTATCTCGGCTTTTACATCGCCCAAAGTCGCAAAATGGCCTATAAGGCGCGCTTTTCACCATCAGAGATATTTGTGCATGGTGAATGGCAAGCGCTATCAGTCACAGCAGAGCTCTAATTATCAGGTGAATTTAGCCGGTCTTGGAAAGCCTGTCGGTGGCAATTTACCTGCCGCACCGCGCTTTGCCAGCCATGGTGTCAAATCAGTCTCAGTGCGCGTTCTGCCACCACCCATCTGCCATGACAGACCATCTGCGCCGTTAAAGACTTTGATATCGGCCAGACCGCCATCTTTATAACGCTGGAGTATAACACCGCGTCCACGGCCCAGAATTGGCACCTCATCAAGCTGGAAGATAACCAGCTTACGATTGACGCCCACAACCGCCACACTATCGCCATCAACCGCACAACAGGCCGCCGCCTTAATAGCGCCAGAGACGTTCAATACTTGCTTGCCGTTCTTCGTCTGCGCATAGGCTTGCTCTGTCTCAACCACGAACCCATGACCAGAGCTTGCCGCGACCAGAAGCTTATCTGTGGTGGCTTTGAACATTGAGATAATTGTCGCTTCTGCTGGCAAATCAATCATCAAATTCAATGGCTCACCAAAGCCCCTGCCGCGTGGCAATTTATCGCCAGCAAGCGTATAGAAACGGCCATTATCGGCAAAAGCGAGGATTTTATCTGTCGTCTCAGCATGGAAGGCGAAGGCTTTCTCATCGCCATCTTTGAATTTGAACTCTTGTTCTAAATCCACATGCCCCTTCATAGCGCGCACCCACCCATTGACCGAGCAAATCACGGTAATTGGTTCTTTTTCGGCCAAGATTTCTGTCGGATCATAATCAATAACAGGCGCAGATGCCAGAGATGTCATCCGCTTATCATCCTTCGCAAAGACGGCGCGCATCTCTTTGATTTGGCTGGAAACTTGCTTCCATTGCAAATCATCACTATTCATCATTTCGCGCAAGCCATCTTGTTCTTCAATGAGGGCATCACGCTCTTTTCGCAATTCCATCTCTTCCAAGCGGCGCAAGGAGCGAAGACGCATATCCAGAATACCATTGGCTTGGTTTTCGGTCAGATCAAAGCGCGTCATTAATGCTTGCTTGGGATTTTCTTCTTCACGAATAATGCGGATAACTTCGTCCAAATTCAAAAAGACGATGATATAGCCTTCCAGCATTTCGAGGCGGCGTTCAATCTTATCGAGGCGGAATTGAGAGCGTCTTTGCAGCACTTCACGGCGGTGCGCAAGCCACGCATTCAAAGCCTCGCGCAAATTCAAGACACCTGGCTTGCCATCTCTATCAAGCACGTTCAAATTCATCGGCACGCGGACTTCAAGATCTGTCAGCTTAAACAGGCTTTCCATAATCGCCTCAGCATCGACGCGCCGTGATTTTGGCTCGAGGATGATGCGAATATCTTCGGCAGATTCATCTCTGATATCAGCAAGGAATGGCAGCTTTTTATTATTCAGCATATCGGCCATTTTTTCGATCAAGCGCGATTTTTGCACCTGATACGGTATCTCTGTGACAACGATTTGATAGGCGCCGCCCTTCTCGCGCTCTACCTCATAGCGTGAGCGCAAACGGAAGCCGCCCTTGCCCGTGCGATACGTCTCAAGGATAGAGTCGGGCTCTTCAACAAGCAGGCCGCCTGTCGGGAAATCAGGGCCTTGCACAAACCCCACCAAAGTCTCAATCGAGGCATTTGGATGCTTAATCAAATGAAGCGAAGCATCTGCCAATTCAAGCACATTATGGGGCGGAATTGAGGTGGCCATGCCAACCGCAATACCCTGCGCGCCATTGGCAAGCAAATTTGGAAATCCTGCAGGCAATAAGACAGGCTCTTCACTCTCACCATCATAGGTCGGGCGAAAATCGATGGCATCTTCATCAATGCCATCTAGCAAAAGGCGTGAGACTTGCGTCATGCGCGCTTCGGTGTAACGCATCGCGGCGGCATTATCGCCATCAATATTACCGAAATTCCCTTGCCCATCGACCAGCATATAACGCATGGCAAATTCTTGTGCGAGGCGGACCATCGCATCATAAATAGCGGCATCGCCGTGCGGGTGGAATTTACCCATCACATCACCAACCACACGCGCAGACTTCTTAAAGCCTTGGTCAGGGTCCAGCTTAAGCTGGCGCATCGCAAATAGCAGGCGTCTATGGACAGGCTTTAGGCCGTCACGCACATCTGGCAGAGAGCGCGAGGTAATCGTAGACAGCGCATAGGCAAGATACCGTTCTGAGAGGGCCGATGAAAAATCAGCCTTAATGATTTGCTGGTCAGGCTCTAAAATATCATCATTTGCCATCAGATTTGCCCTTATTTATGTCGGCGTTAGTCACTGTGAGTCTTATAACGGCTGGTAATCAAATATGCCAGCCTTATACGCGATTGCGGCAGGTCTTTATGGATAAGCGCGAAAATATGTTTTTGCAGGAAATGGCCTGTTAAGTGAAGCCCTGCCTCAAGCTCATTATCAAGCATAGCCGCGCCGCCAAGACAGGCTGGCAGAGGCAATAGGCGCTCCTTATAGGGCCCTGCATGCGCGGCCTGCACACCATGGCCTGTGCGCGGGCTAACATAATCAAGCGCGCATTGCGCACCGCTGACAGCGCATTTTGAGAGATCAAGACCAAAGCCAAGCGCCTCAAGCATCCCCATTTCCCATTGCAGATAAAGCGGCAACCATTGAGATAACTCATCAGATAAATAGAGAATCTCAAATAATGCGGCCGTCGCATTATAGATAGCTTCTTGCGGCTCTCGCTCTGGCAAGGCTTGTTCCAATAGGGCGCATAATGATGTCAGCGCAGATAGCTTTATCGGGTCATCCAATAAAGAGGCGCTATAGCTTTTTTGCAATTCCAGCTGGTAGGTGCCAAGTTGCTCATCAAGGCGTGCCTGCCATTCTGCGGCAACATAATTACCAAGCTCTACCAATGATTTCTTGGACTTCGACCCGCCGCCATGCAACAGGCCCATATGGCGGCCATGATGCTTTGTGAAGACGCCTAAAACAGCGTTGGATTCGCCGTGAATACGCGCTTGGATCACAAAGCCTTCATCTGACCAGCTAGGCATTATAATCGAGGTCCCAATCTTGATAGCGCGCCTTATCGTCCATCCAATCTTTGCGATATTTCACATGGCTTAACAGGTGGACTTTGCGGTCAAAGACATCTTGCAATTCTTGGCGCGCCATAGAACCAATACGCTTGAGCGTCTGCCCGCCCTTGCCAAG
>DBMZ01000054.1 GCA_002299005.1 Alphaproteobacteria bacterium UBA685
AATGAGTCAGCATCTGTGTGTGCGTCTGTTGCATCGCCGCGACCTGTTGAAACTGAGACAGACTGGCTGCATGCCATCTCGATACCAGCCGCACCACCAAGCACGATAACATCCGCCATGCTGGCATTATGCGCTGACGCAATGCCTTCATAGATTCCAAGCACCTTTGCGAGCTGTTCAGGCTTATTTGCCTCCCAGCCATTCATTGGCGCCAGGCGGATGCGTGCCCCATTGGCGCCGCCTCTTTTGTCTGAGCCACGGAATGTTGACGCAGATGCCCATGCGGTTTCAACCATTTCCTGCAAAGATAGACCAGACTCTGTAATCGCCGCTTTGATGGCTGAGACTTCTGCCTCAGACAAAGCTTTGCCTTCTGGGATAGGATCTTGCCAGATATATGTCGCGTCAAGGAAATCACCTGCCGCATAATTTGACTTTGGCCCCATATCACGGTGCAGAAGCTTAAACCATGCTTTCGCAAAGGCTTCACCAAAGGCTTCTGGATCATTTGAGAAACGCTCACCAATGGCGCGGTAGGCTGGATCAAACTTTAGCGCCATATCAGCTGTGGTCATCATTGGTGTGACTTTGCCACTACCATCAACCTCAGGTGCCATGAACTTTTCATCCAGATCAATCGGGTGCCAAATATGCGCACCTGCCGGGCTCTTTGTCAGCTCCCACTCATAATCATAGAGATTGCGCAGATAGCCCATATCCCACTTTGTTGGGGTGGATGTCCAAGGCCCTTCGATACCTGATGTGATGGCATCAACGCCCTTGCCCGAACGGTGGTTGCTTGCCCAACCTAGACCTTGCGCTTCCATAGGCGCGCCTTCAGGCTCTGGGCCAACGGCTGTTGCGGGGCCATTACCATGCGCCTTACCGAATGTGTGACCACCGGCGACGAGCGCGAATGTTTCTTCATCATTCATCGCCATCCGACCGAATGTCTCACGAATATCTTGCGCAGATAGCAACGGGTCTGGGTTGGAATTTGGCCCTTCAGGGTTCACATAGATAAGACCCATCTGAACAGCCGCAAGCGGGTTTTCAAGATCTTGTCTTGTACCGCTATAGCGGTTATCGCCTAGCCATTCATCTTCGGCGCCCCAATAGATGTCTCTTTCTGGGTGCCAGATATCAGGGCGACCAAGCGCGGTGCCATGATTTGGGCCGCCCATTGATTCAATCGCCACACTGCCCGCCATGATAAGCAAATCAGCCCATGATAGCTTATTGCCGTATTTTTGCTTTACCGGCCATAGAAGACGGCGTGCCTTATCAAGGTTGCCATTATCCGGCCATGAGTTCAAAGGAGCAAAACGCTGTGCGCCTGTCCCGCCGCCACCACGGCCGTCGCCTGTGCGGTATGTGCCGGCCGCGTGCCATGTCAAACGAATGAAGAACGGGCCATAATGCCCATAATCAGCAGGCCACCAATCTTGCGAGTCAGTCATCACCTTCACAAGGTCAGCCTTTAGCGCCTCGACATCGACTGTTTTGACAAGGGCCGCATAGTTAAAATCAGACCCGAGCGGGTTAGATTTCGTATCATGCTGGCGCAGGATATCAAGGTTAAGCGCGTTCGGCCACCAATCGACATTTTTCGTTCCCGACATAGGCGTTGTCACACTGCCATGCATTACGGGGCATTTGCTCATTTCATTCATGAATATCTCCAAACTTGGGCATAAGAATTTGGTAAAATATGCCTTTAGGCGCAGAAGAAACGCACCAAAAGCGAATACACAAAATATGGAAGCAAGGCACCATAAGTCAAGCGATTTAGGATAATTTTAAACCCGCTTTTCAAATCGTGAAAGAGGGGTGGATGTGGGGGTGGTTAGGGGAGTGGTGGCGTGTGTTTTTATGATTCCAATAACTAGAATTTACAAAAGCCATCTTCAATTGCTTGAAGGAGCCTTTCCGAAGATTTCCTTGCATTTGGGAAATATGAAGCATTCCATAGAGGGATAAGGTTGAATGTTTCGCTAGACCCTTTTCCAAACAATACCTTTTTACAATGCATATGTTGCAGATCCCCTAGATAATACAGCTTACTTGCATGCAAACCTGAAAGAATTACGTTCTTTGGCTTGATATCTGCGATAAATTTTTTCAGCAACTTATCCATACGCTTTTGACAATCCAAAAATCTAGGATTCCCTGACAAATAATCCAAACCACCATCTGGCGTTTGAATAGCACATCTATTTGTTCCCACCCATTCTTGAGATATTTTAAACTCTGGGTATTTTGCTTGGGCACTACCGGCCAAATTCTGCAATCCTCGAGCAAAACCATGGTCATGGTGGATATAACTATTGCAATCTGTGGGAATCTTCATAGCAAAAGCATCCGAGATTTCATCACTTCGAGCGGGGTCTTTATATGCGAAATGTTCTGAATGATTCGTGCTTATTACCAAGAATTTTGGATTACGTATTACAGGCGTACAAAAGGGAATAATCCGTCGCCCCTCACTCATCTCACCCCAGATAGATTTCATTTCATCAAAATAATATTGAAATTCATGTGCCTGACTTGTCATAATGAGACCTCCTCTAAAGAGCCTATCAAACCAGCGTTAACTATTTTATCTAAATACTGTTCAGCAGTTTTAGGATATCTGTATTGCTTGTCCACGTAGACGTCCTAATTTCCGTCTAAAATGAGTATCAAAATTATTTTGAATATTCAGCGGGACAGAAATATTTTTCAATATTTCCTTTTTCAGAGTGCCCGGATCATCATGTTGTTGCCAACAAACGAAAGCGTTTTCATCCATCCACCAATCCAACCACTCTTCGCCTTCCTCATCTAGCAGATATTTTTGCTTGTGTTTGTATAAAGAATACCCGCTCTTTTCGTAAAGCAATGCAGCAAGACTTACACGAAGGGTAGAAAGGTTTGCCACTCCTTCAATATGATTTCCCTTAATCCTTCTGCGCAACTTATCTGTTTCACTTATAAACAATAATGTTAGCCCTTCCCTTTTTTAGCATCTACCTGTTGGCGTATCGCCCGGAATTTCTTTGAAGTAAAAGGCACATACGCCGGGCTCATTGGGGATAACCACATTGCTATCGCGCGAGACAATCTCTTGTCTTGAATATAATCTTTTAGTCTCAATTATTGGTTGCATCTCTATCTCCTATTAGTGTTTGAGTTTATCTCTATAAATCACAGAATTAACTGCCAGCCACTGATTGCCAAAACGCGAACGCCCCTGCATTATCAGGACCTTTGCCCACACTCACTTTTGCCACGGCATCTTAAGGCCACAAACGGTGCCCACGCCTTCGGGGGCCTTATGGTCCATAAGCTTGTTTAGCTCTTTGAGATCTTGCATTGTCCGGCAAGCATCGTAAATTTCTAACGTCGTCACACTGGCGACGACAGCTACGCCTGCTACCGGCCACGATTCAAACGGCATAGATGATAGATTTCGAATAGCACCTATGCTTGTTCGCCTGGCCAACCGGCCGGTGATTTTGGCGACTTTCAATTTATTTCCGTTGAGCGTCACATTCTTGGCGCGAAGAGACGTGTTTCTCGTTTTAAGAGAGTTGTTGTTTGCTGTAAGAAACGTATTGCTTGTTTTAAGAGAATTGTTGCTCGCCTTAAGCGATTTGTTGCTCGTTTTAAGCGAATTATTGCTCGCGCTAAGCGATGTGCCGACAGACCGAAAACCCGTTACAGTTTGAATCGCTGTGCCAACCGCCAAACTGCCTGCCGACCATGCGAGCAAGGTCGCATTAAGGGCCAATGAGCCCGCGATTATAAGCATTATAATAACTATGCGAAGCGCCTTGAACATGCCGCCCAAGACCCGAAAAGTTTTTCTGATATAGGACATAAGATCCTCCTCTTATGTCCCCACTATCGCTAGATTAACCTTTTGGCCGCAGTCTTTTTTT
>DBMZ01000139.1:0-12166 GCA_002299005.1 Alphaproteobacteria bacterium UBA685
TTTGGCTTTGAACACTGGCCCATAAAACCAATGCTCCTTTAAACTTCTAACGGGTTTTAACATTGGTTGTCTCCTAGCTCGATACCCAATAAAGACGTCAGGGTATTGGCAAGAGAGTTAAGGCGCACAAGGCCAAACTCCTGTTGCCACTCTAACTGGGATAGTTCGATCATTTTCTGTGTACGCTCGCCCATTAGCTGGATAATTTGCTGTCGTGAGACAAGCGAATTGCCGACCAATGAGTTCAAGCTTTGATAGCGCCCATCAATATCTTCGATTTGCGCCTTAATCGTCACAATCTCGCCTCTTTGACGGTCAAGGATGATCTGGCCTTGTTGGGTGCCTGTTTCATGATTACGCAGCTGCTCTTCTCGTTGCGAGGTCAGCTCTTTAACTTGCCAGCTTTTTTCCTGCTGACGCGCCTTGTTTGAGCCACCATCATAGAGCGGTACAGATAATTCAAGACGACCAACAAGCTGGTATTCTCTCTCATAATCAGTGACATCAAAGACCGTGGTCTCAAGCACAGAATCAATCACCGGATAGCGTTCATTTGAAATCGCTTCAAGGTCTTCTCTTTGCGCCGCGATACGCGCATCAAGCACACGCACATTCAACCAGTCACGCGCCTCAATCGGCACAACCTCATCTGCGCGCACATCTAAGAAGGTTTGCAATAATGGCAAGGCTTCCTCATAGCTTATCTTGAAACGCGCATTTAATTCCTTTTGCGTTTCTTCAAACCGGCGCTCAGCACGTTGCAGGGCAATCTCGGCATTGAGGACTGATAATTTGGTCTCGCGCACCTGCGCAAGGCCGATAGAGCCGGCTTTTCCTTGTGCTTCAATTGCCTCAACATGCGGGGCAATATCTTGCAAAGCGGTGGTGCGATAAGAGACCTCTTGAAGGGCGCTTTCAATCTGCATCATCACGCGCAAGATATCTTCGACCACAGATGACAGGCTCGACTGATAGCTCAATCGCTCGGCCTGCAGGCTAAATTCATTCGACCTGATACGCGCCGAACCGACACCCCAATCATATAAGCGATAGCGTGCGGTTAGCTCTAAATCGTAAATATCATCATAGGCGTGGTTATAACCGCGCAATGAGGAAGGCACGGGGTCTGAATTGCTGGTCTTAAAGTTTGACGCAATCTGTCTTTCTCCAGACAGGCTGGCCGATAAATCAAGTTTCTTTTCCGCCTTTCTTTGCCCTAAGACGAAAATCGCACGGCAAGACCGCGCCGCTGATTGTCGCAATATAGGGTTGTTTAAAAGTTGCGTTTCTAGCGAAAAGGTCAGCGGCTCAGCCGTAATTTGACCTTTCTCACTGGTTGTTAGCTCGCTTGCATTTGCAGCATGAAAGGCAAAACCACCTGTGACCACAAATACACAAAATAAAAATAGAATTAGCTGATATATTTTTATCCGAAAGCTATCTAGCGGATAAAAACAGGCTAAATATAAACGTTCACGCCACGGCAAATGACATTCTCCTGCATAGGTTTTTCTTATTCCAGCAGGCAGAATAGGCACGCAATCGCTAATAAATCGTAAAGGGAAACAAATAAAATGAACTTTATGGGTTAAAATTAATCCTTATCCATAGGCGCCTTGGATATGCTACATCAAGAGACAATGACCCAGATGAGAGACCAAGATGATGTTTGATATTGTGCTTTACCAGCCGCAAATTCCGCCCAATACGGGCAATATCATCCGCCTATGCGCCAATGGCGGCGCGCGTCTCCACCTTATCCACCCGCTTGGTTTTGAGCTCAATGAGAAATCATGTCGGCGTGCGGGCCTTGATTATCACGCGCTTACCTATATGAGTGAATATGAAGATTGGGATGATTTTAACGCCCGATCTGGCATTAAGCGGCTTTTTGCCATCACAAAATTTGGCCAGACGCGCTATGATACGCCGCTTTATCAAAAAGGGGATGGTTTCCTATTTGGCAGAGAGACCACAGGCTTGCCTGATGATATCCACCAAATCTTTGCAGAAGATAGGAAATTGGCGATTCCCATGATGGCAGGCAATCGCAGTTTGAACCTCGCAAATGCCGCTAGTATCATCCTCTATGAGGCATGGCGCCAGCATGATTTTAACGGCGCATAGACGGCTATCTAGGCGCGCTTAAACAAACAGAGACGTGCCACTCATATCAGCCCTTATGAGAATGAAGAGGCCCGCCTGTATGGCGTGGATAGCCCGTTCCAAATATCATCCCCGCATCGGCAAAATCGGCATGCGCCACATGCCCTTCGGCGACACAATCATAGCAAGCACGGCGCAACGGCGCTAATAAATGCGCCGCCAAAGCTTGGGCTTTTTGTGCCTCATATGTGCCTCTCATACGGTCAGCTTTTTTACCATCCCAGCGATAAATGCCAGCCCCTGTTTTGCGCCCTAAATCCTGTGCCGTGATTTTGGCATTTAAATAATCCTTAACCTCACCCGGCATGCCAAGACGCGCGCCCACATCAAAACAGATATCAAGGCCAATTTGATCAGCCAATTCCAGCGGCCCCATCGGCATGCCATATAACAGCAATGCCTCATCAATTTCATCAGCATCAGTGCCGTTAATATGCGCCTCAATGGCCGCAAAAATATAAGGCAGCAAGGCACGGTTCACCAAAAAGCCGGGGCTGTTTTGCACCTTTATCGGCAATTTCCCGATTTGCCCCGCAAATTGCATCAACCGCTCACAATCAGCTGGCTCATTCACAGGACGATGTATCACCTCAATCAAGGGCATCACTGTTGCAGGGTTAAAGAAATGCAGCCCCATCAGACGGTTTGGTGCCGTCATCTTGCCCGCGATCTCATCCAAATCAAGGGCCGAGCTATTGGTCGCAAACAGGCAATCTGGCCCATGCAATGCCTCAAGCTCTTGCCACAAGGCCTGTTTAAGCGGCAATTTTTCAGGCGCGGCTTCGATAACTAAATCAATCAACACAGCATTATCAGGCATAAGGCCACAGGTAAAACGCGCCAAAGCTTGACGCGCCCGCGCCGCATCGCATTTACGCTCAAAATAGGCTTGCGCACGCTGATAGGCTTTTGCCAAGGCCGCCTCATTCACATCTGTCAGATAAACATGAAGCCCTTTGAGGCATAAATAAATGGCAATATCTGCGCCCATCGCGCCGGCACCCACCACTTGAACATGGCTAATCGCACTATCACCACGGGCTTGTTTTTTGACTCTATCTGTCAGCGCAAAGACGCGCCGCAAATTGGCCGATACCTCATCTAGCATCAGGCGCGGAAAATGGATAAGCTCGCCATCGACAAGCGCCTGATAATCAGGCCCTGCCATCTCGAAATGAGTGATAATCGCGGCTAAATGGGGAATATGCGCCTCAATGCGCCCGTCCAAATGCGCTTGTTTCGCCGTCGCAATAATCGCCTCCCACGCATCGCGGTCACAAAATTCACCGAAGGCACGTTTCCCCTTGGCAATAAAATTCATCGCCTCTGCAAGCCCATCTTCGCTTGCAAACAGCCCATCCGCTAGGCCCGCCTCTATCAGCGCTGATTGCGTTGTAAGTGGTTTGGCTGAGAGGCACATATCAAGGGTTTGACGCGCGCCGATAAGACGCGCCGCACGCGCTGTGCCAGCAAAGCCCGGCATCAGGCCAAGATTGGCTTCAGGAAAGCCTGCCATAATGCGCCCGCCCTTACGGCACAGGCGATAATCGCACGCCAAGGCAAGCTCAAGTCCGCCGCCCAATGCAGGCCCATGCACCAATGCCACACTCACCAAATGCGAATCTGCGATACGGTCAAGCATCACCATCGCCGCCTTTTGCAAGGCGCGCACATCATGGCTATTCGATAAAGTTTCAAACTCAGTGATATCAGCGCCAAAGACAAAACCGCTTGGCTTGGCTGAATAGATAATAACCCCCGCAAGCCCCTCTTGCGCTTCCAGCTCATCAAAGGCTGATTGCAATTCGGCTATCATCGCTTGCGAAAGTAAATTGGCCGATTTGCCGTGATAATCCAGTTCGATATGTGCGATATGTGCGATATGCCCGATTGATGCGATAGATGCGTTTGTTTTATCGCTTGAAATTGTCAGATGCTGATAGCTCATCCTCACACTCCGAAACAGGTTTAGCCTTTGAGGGAGAGCTTATCGCAGCAAGCCCTTTCAAGAAAGGATTAAGTAGATGGGATGAGAGCACAACAACACAGCGCTCTAGCAAAATTTTATCATATTAGGAGGCTATGGCGGATGGACGGGGATTCGAACCCCGGAGGGGCGTTAACCCCAACACGCTTTCCAGGCGTGCGCCTTAAACCGCTCGGCCATCCATCCTGCATAAATTAGGCAAAAAGACCAAACGCCTCTGTCGCCATTGAGGCCCACAATAACCAAAGCAACTTTCAAAAGCCAGATATCATCAATAAAAAACACATAAATATGATGATTTGATCTTGCCATTTTTCGTAAATTCGCAGACCTTTTACACATGATAGCTCGTATATTTCAAATTTTAGGCGCCATCGCAACGCTCTCAGCCCTATGGCTGTTCTGGCAAGATGTGCGCAACTCACAAGCACCTGCCAAATTATTGGGCCAGCTATGGTATGAGGCAGCACCGCAATCACTCCAGCTTACAGAGGCAGTGATTGACCGCTATATCGACCCTTGTGGCCTGATGCCCTTTTTGGGATGCGATACATTCCTATGGCACCCGCTCATCGCGACCTTGCTTAATTGGCCAGCCGGTCTTGTATTGGGGCTTATGGGCGTTATCATGCTTGTGCTCTCATCGCTTCGTAGCAAGACAGGACGCAAGACAGCCCGTTCTTTAAAAAAAGAAGGCCGTTAAAAAAAGAGGGCCGTCAAACGCGGCCCCCTCACAGTCTCTTTTTTAATTATCGCCCATTTGCAGTGCTTTAAAGAAAGCATCTTGCGGGATATCCACCTTACCAAATTGGCGCATACGCTTTTTGCCTTCTTTTTGCTTTTCCAGCAATTTTTTCTTACGACTGACATCACCGCCATAACATTTAGCCGTCACATCTTTGCGCAAGGCTGAGATAGTCTCTCTGGCAATTACCTTGCCACCGATAGCGGCTTGCAGGGCGATCTTAAACATCTGGCGCGGCACCAAATCTTTGAGCCTTGCACAAATCGCACGCCCTCTTGTCTCTGACTGCTCACGATGCACAATCATCGATAGCGCATCAACAGGGTCACTATTGACCAAGATAGAGACCTTGACCAAATCACCCTCAATATAAGAATCCATCTGATAATCAAATGACGCATAGCCCTTTGTCACAGATTTCAGGCGGTCATAAAAATCAAACACAACCTCGTTCAACGGCAGGCGATAGACAACCATCGCACGACTACCGGCATAGGTCAGGTCAATCTGCTCACCACGTCGCTCAGTACAAAGCGTCAGAACAGAGCCAAGATATTCATCAGGCGTCATAATCGTCGCCTTAATCCACGGCTCTTCGATATTATTGATCCGCGTCACCTCTGGCATATCAGCCGGGTTATGCATCTCAAGAACAGACCCATCCGACATATTCAAATGATACACCACAGATGGCGCTGTTGAAATCAACTCAAGATTAAATTCGCGCGCCAGACGCTCTCTGATGACTTCCATATGAAGCAGACCCAAAAAGCCGCAACGGAACCCAAAACCAAGCGCCGCTGATGTTTCTGCCTCAAAAGAAAAAGAACTATCATTCAAAGACAGCTTCTCAAGCGCTTCACGAAGCATCGTAAATTCAGCTGTATCCATCGGGAACATGCCACAAAAAACAACTGGCACAGATGGCTTAAAGCCCGGCAATGCATCAGAACAAGGCTTGCGCTCTTCGGTGATAGTATCGCCAACCTTGGCATCTGATACCGTCTTCACACCTGCGTTAATAAAGCCAACTTCACCAGGGCCAAGCTGGTCAACCATATCAGGCTTTGGACAAAAGACGCCGACACGCTCTACCACGTGCGAGGCACCAGAGGCCATCATGCGGATTTTCATCCCCTTTTTCAGCGTCCCATCTTTGACACGCACCAAGGTCATGACACCCAAATAGGGATCATACCAGCTATCAACCAGTAACGCCTTTAGCGGCGCGTTTGCATCACCAGACGGAGCAGGCAAATTCTGCACCACAGCTTCTAGGACATCTGGAATACCCATGCCTGTTTTCGCAGAGACAGCGATCGCATCACTGGCATCAAGGCCGATAACATCTTCGATTTGTGCCTTCACACGCTCTGGCTCAGCGGCAGGCAAATCCATCTTATTCAAAACTGTTATCAGATCATGATCCGCTTCAATCGCTTGATAGACATTCGCCAATGTCTGCGCTTCAACACCTTGCGAGGCATCAACCACCAAAAGCGATCCTTCACAAGCCGAAAGCGAGCGTGATACCTCATAGCCGAAATCCACATGGCCCGGCGTATCCATCAGGTTCAACACATAGGTTTCACCATCCTGCGCCTTATAATTCAAACGCACCGTCTGCGCCTTAATGGTAATGCCACGCTCGCGCTCAATATCCATATTATCGAGCACTTGTTCAGACATCTCACGGTCACTCAGCCCGCCACAATGGCTAATCAGCCTATCAGCGATCGTTGATTTACCGTGGTCGATATGGGCAACAATAGAAAAATTGCGGATATTTTTTAAATCAGTCATGGCACTCTTTTACCCTGTTTGGCGCCTAATGAAAAGAGAGGAGATGGCCTTAATTTTGGCCAATTGCCGCACCTTTATATGCCACCAACTGGCTTGGCGCATATAAGCGGCCCAAAAGCCTATCCAAAGTCACTAGAAGTTTAGCCTTGCTTTTGTTAGACTGGCTGCAAAACTAACTATTCACTATGGTGACAAAAATGCCTTTAGAGCGTCATGAAAAATACCAGCCATATGCGGCCGTCCCTTTGGACAACCGCCAATGGCCTTCGAACACAATTTCAACAGCCCCTATCTGGTGTTCTGTTGACCTGCGTGATGGTAATCAGTCGCTCATCGAGCCAATGGATGCTTTGCGCAAAATGCGTATGTTCAAAGTGCTTGTCGAGATGGGCTTTAAGGAAATTGAGGTTGGCTTTCCGTCAGCCTCTGATACAGATTTCAATTTCCTGCGCGAGTTAATCGAGGGCGGTCATATCCCTGATGATGTGACAGTCCAAGTACTAACACAGGCGCGCGAGCATCTCATTGACCGCACAGTAGAGAGCTTGCAAGGCGCAAAGAATGCGATTTTGCACCTGTATAATTCAACCTCAACCTTGCAACGCCGCGTGGTGTTTAAGTCTGATCAAAAAGGCGTTAAGCAAATCGCGATTGATGGTGCCAAGATGGTTGCCGACAGGCTAAGCAAGCTGTCATCAGATACAAATTTGCGCCTACAATATTCGCCAGAAAGCTTTACCGGCACTGAGCTTGAATATGCGCTTGATGTGTGTGAGGGCGTGATGGATGTCTGGCAGCCAACGCCAGAGAATAAGACCATCATTAATCTGCCTGCGACAGTGGAAATGGCAAGCCCGAATATCTATGCCGACCAGATTGAATGGATGCATCGTCATTTCACACGCCGTGACAGCCTTATCCTATCTTTGCACCCGCATAATGATAGAGGCACAGGCATTGCCGCAACAGAGCTTGGCCTGATGGCTGGCGCTGACCGTGTTGAAGGCACGCTTTTCGGCAATGGGGAGCGCACAGGCAATGTTGATATCGTCACTTTGGGCTTGAACATGTTCACCCAAGGCCTCGATCCACGCCTTGATTTCTCTGATATTAACAAGCTTGTTGAGACAGCTGAATATTGCAACCAATTGCCAGTGCATCAACGCCACCCCTACGCAGGACAGCTTGTGCATACCGCCTTTTCAGGCTCGCACCAAGACGCTATCCGCAAAGGGATTGACGCGCTTTCAAAGGCCAATGATGACCATTGGGAAGTGCCTTATTTGCCGATTGACCCATCTGATATTGGCCGGTCTTACGAGGCGATTATCCGCGTGAATTCACAATCAGGCAAAGCAGGTGCCGCCTATTTGCTTGAGGTTGACCATCACATCCGCCTGCCGCGTCCGATGGAAGTTGAATTTAGTGGCTATGTCCAAAAAGCGGCTGATAGTGAAGGTATCGAAATCACATCTGCCAAGATTTGGGATATTTTTGCCGACAGCTATTTGAACGCTAAAGGGCGTTTTGAATTGGTGAAGTTTGAATCGCACCCCGTCGCGCGTAACGCTGAGCAAGAACGTGTTGAGGCAGTCGTCTCATGCGATGGCAAAGAGCATCACATCTCGCAAGTTGGCAATGGCCCAATCTCTGCCTTTGTGCAAGGGGTACGCGATACATTTGGCCTGTCATTCAAGCTAGCTGATTTTGGCCAGAACACCCGCTCATCATCCTCGCAAGCCGAAGCGGCCGCTTATGTTGAGTTAAAGACACCTGATGAAAATGGCAAATCTGTCTTTGGCGCGGGCATTGATACCTCTATCACATTGGCACCAATTAAGGCGGTTATCTCAGCCCTTAACCGCCTCTAGACAACGGCTAAATAACGCATAAAAAATCCCCGATAAGCATAAGGCCTATCGGGGATTTTTTTAATCTATAGGCAATGACTAGCCTCTTATCGCGCCGCCGGTATTTTTGGCAACCGAAGCGATGATCTTATCGCTAATCTCAACAATCTCAGCATCGACCAAAGTCGCTTTTTGCGGCTGGATTGTGACCGTAATCGCAACAGACTTCTTGCCAGCTTCAATCTTATCACCTGCGTAAACATCAAAGATATTCACCGCCTGCACAAATGGCTTGCCACCTGCTTTGACCGCCCGCATCAGCGCATCTGCGCTCACAGCCTCATCAACGACAAAGGCAAAATCGCGGCTCAAAGCTTGCAAGCTATTCAGCGATAATAACGGCTTTGCCGGGCCCTTATCTTTTGCGGCTGGCACGCGTTGGAAGAATAACTCAAAGCCCGCACAAGCACCCTTAATATCGAAATGCTTGGCAATTGTTGGGTGAATTTCCCCGAATGTGCCCAAAATTGTGCGCCCTTGCATAAGCGTGCCTGAACGACCCGGGTGATAATAATCAGGCGCCTCATTGGTGATTTGCAGATTATCAACCGACACACCAATCGCCGACAGCGCGTTCAACAAATCAGCCTTTGCATCAAAGACACTTACCGCCTCATTATCATGACGCCAATCAGAGATACGGCCACGGCCTTGGCGCACGCCGCAAGCCATATGGAATTGCTGATCAGCTGGCACACCATGAAAGACAGGGCCAACCTCAAAGAATGACAAATCAGTTGATCCTCGGCGCAAATTACGGCCCGTGGCTTGCAACAGATTCGGCAAAATAGTTGGGCGCATCATATTCAGATCAGCTGAGATAGGATTTGCCAGGCGCAAGCTTTCATCCCCGCCACCAAACAGCACCGCATCATCATCTTTCATGAATGAGAATGTCACAGCCTCAACATAATCACGCGCCACAAGCGCACGGCGAATATAATTTGTGCGACGTTGCAGCTTCGAAATTGACGGCTTGGCAATCATCTCATCACGCGGCAATGACAGCATAGGCAAATGCTCATAGCCATGAATGCGGATAATCTCTTCGATGATATCAGCACTGCCATGAATATCAGGGCGCCATGTCGGGCGCGTCACCTGCCAGCTTTCAGCCGCAGATGTATCAACGCCAAAGCCTAAGATCTCAAGAATCTCGACCATCCGCTCTTTTGCAACATCAACACCTGTGAGACCAAGCACTTGGCTCGGCGCGAATGAGATTGCCTCAATTGGCGCAACACCAGCCCCTGCTGTCACAAGATGGCTTGCCTCAGCGCCTGTCAATTGCTTCACAAGGCGTGTGATATAACCCGCAAAGGCTGTTGGCCCATCTGTATCTAAGCCGCGTTCAAAACGATAGCGCGCATCTGAATTCAGGTTCAATTTGCGCCCTGTCATTGCCACCGCAATCGGGTCGAAAATCGCGATTTCCAAGAACATATCAGTCGTGCTCTCAGACACGCCTGTTCTATCACCGCCCATGACACCGGCAATATCATCAGGCCCATTTTCATCACAGATGACAATCATCTCATCATCAAGATCATAGGTCTTTTCATTCAAAGCTGTCAGGCTCTCGCCCTGCTTGGCGTTACGAATAACCAGCCTATCACCTGCGATTTTATGCGCATCATAGGCATGCAGCGGGCGACCAATATCGAACATGATATAATTGGTGATATCAACCAGCACATCAATCGGACGCTGGCCAATCGCGGTGAGGCGCTCTTGCATCCATGACGGCGCGGCACCGTTTTTAATGCCGCGGAACATCCGCCCACTAACCAGCGGACAAGCGCTTGCTTCATCTGTTTCGACCGACCATTGGATAGCGCTATCAAAGCTGCCTGCCTCATCTGAGAAATCAAGCGGCTTTAGCGTGCCATAACCTGCGGCCGCCAAATCACGCGCGACACCGCGCACCCCAAGACAGTCACCTCTATTCGGCGTAATCGCAATCTCAATCATCGGATCATCAAGACCGGCGGCCGCGGCGGCACCACTGCCAACAACCGCATCACTGGCTAGTTCCATAATCCCATCATGCGCATCAGATATGCCTAGCTCAGCCGCTGAACATAGCATGCCAAAAGACGCCTCGCCTCTGATCTCACCCTTCTTGATTGTGATATCAAGACCTGGAATATAGGTACCAGGCACAGCCAGAACAGTCTTTAGGCCGGCACGCGCATTTGGCGCACCACAGACGATTTGCAATGTCTCATCACCTGTATTGACTTCGCAGACTTGCAGTTTATCAGCATTTGGATGACGTTCGGCCTTTGTAATCTCAGCCACTCTAAAGGCTGATAGGCGCTTGGCTGGATCATCAATATCCTCAACCTCAAGGCCAATCATCGGCAGGACCTCAAGGATTTCATCCATAGAACAGCTAGTCTCTAGGTGGTCTTGCAACCAATTCCATGTAAATTTCATATCCTGTTACCCCACAATCCCTGTGTGAAGGGCCGGCACATCATGCCCCATAAACCCGTAATGACGCATCCAGCGCAAATCTGTGTCATAGAATGTCCGCAAATCTGGAATGCCATATTTCAACATTGCCAAACGCTCAATCCCCATACCAAAGGCAAAGCCTTGCACCTTTTCAGGATCATAGCCGCAATTGGCCAGCACCTTTGGGTGCACCATGCCAGAGCCTAGGATCTCTAGCCAATCATCACCGGCCCCAATCTTAAGCCCGCCATCTTTGCGGCTACAGCCAATATCAACCTCGGCTGATGGTTCAGTGAAAGGGAAAAAGCTTGGGCGGAAACGCACCGGCAATTCATCAACGCCGAAAAAGGCCTTACAAAATTCAATCAAACAGCCCTTCAAATGGCCCATATGAATATCAGTGCCAATCACAAGACCTTCACATTGATGGAACATCGGTGAATGGGTCGCATCATGATCAGAGCGATAAGTGCGCCCCGGTGCGATAATCCGAATTGGTGGCTCGCTTGCCTCCATCGTGCGAATTTGCACAGGCGATGTTTGCGTGCGCAAAACAGGACGCAGCCCGCTCTCATCTGCGTTCAGATAAAAAGTATCATGCTCTTGGCGCGCCGGATGTTCAGGCGGAATATTCAGCGCGGTAAAATTATAATAGTCACTCTCAACATCAGGGCCTTCTGCCACTGAAAAGCCCATATCAGCAAAGATAGCCGTAATCTCTTCAATGGTGCGGCTCAGCGGATGAAAGCGCCCAAGTGAGGCAGATGGCACAGGCAATGTCACATCAACCGCCTCTGCGGCTAATTTGGCATCTAATTCAGCCTTTGCCAAAATTGCCGCCTTCGCCGATAGCGCATCACTGACCTCTTGCTTGACCTGATTGACGGCCGCACCAAAGCTTTTACGCTCTTCGGCTGGCATCGCGCCTAGTGATTTTAATTGCTCAGAAATCACGCCCTTTTTGCCAAGCGCGTCAATGCGGATGGCATCTAATGCGGGCGGGGTATCTGCGGTTTCAATCTTGCCTAATAACTCTGTCTTAAGCGCATCAAGTGACTGCATATCTCATCTTCTTTATCTGCTGGCTTATTCTGC
>DBMZ01000139.1:12223-18802 GCA_002299005.1 Alphaproteobacteria bacterium UBA685
GGCTTATTTTGCGATTAGTCCCATAAAATATAGGCCACAAAAACCGATGGGGCCCGTTGGGCCCCATCTTATCATTAACTATGAATGCTTGTTAAGCCGCTTTGCGTGAATGCTCTACAAGAGCTGCAAATGCGTTGGCATCATGAACAGCCAAATCACTTAGCATCTTACGGTCAACCGCGACGCCTGCTTTGTTAAGACCACCCATCAATGATGAATATGTCATACCATGCAAGCGCGCTGCCGCATTGATACGCTGGATCCACAAAGCGCGGAATTCACGCTTGCGTACGCGGCGATCGCGATAGGCATATTGGCGGGCTTTATCAACCGCCTGCTTAGCAACACGAATCGTGTTCTTACGGCGACCGTAATAACCTTTCGCTGCTTTGATAACTTTATTGTGACGTGCGTGAGACGTTACGCCTCTTTTTACTCTAGCCATTTATAAGTCTCCTCTTAAGCGTAAGGTAGAAAACGTTTAACGATACGCGCATCAGCAGCACAAAGAATCATTGTACCACGTGCTTGACGTTTCATTTTCTGTGAACGGCGACGGAGATTGTGGCTCAGGAAAGCAGCAGAACCGCGTACTTTGCCATTTGCAGTCAAACGGAAGCGTTTTTTCGCCCCGCTTTTGGTCTTCATTTTGGGCATTTCATCCTCACTTTAATCAAGGGTTTTGGCTGATATTCAACCATCATTCAACCAGTCAGGCAGCCCTTATAACTTCGCCCGAACCGGTGGTGATTCTAATTCATCGGTGCTTTGTATAGTCGCAACTGGCGGCAAAAGCAACCATTATCACGGTTTTAGCGTGGTGCTATCACCATGATCATTTGGCGGCCTTCCATCTTTGGCATCGCCTCGACCTTTGCGACCTCATCAATCTCGACGCGCACACGCTCAAGCAGTTGCGCCCCAAGCTCCACATGCGCCATTTCACGGCCACGGAAACGAAGTGTTACCTTGACCTTGTCACCTGCGGCAAGGAATTTATTCACAGCGCGCATTTTGACCTGATAATCATGATCATCAATATTTGGGCGCAGTTTGATTTCTTTCACCTCAATGATTTTTTGCTTTTTACGCGCTTCATTGGCACGCTTTTGCGCTTGGTATTTGAATTTACCATAATCAAGGATTTTGCAAACTGGCGGCTCAGCATTTGGCTGCAACTCAACCAAATCAAGCCCTGCTTCCATAGCTTTCTCTAGTGCTTCATTAATTGTTAAAACACCCAATTGTTCGCCTTCTGCATCAATACATCTGACTGAGGCAGACCGAATGGCTTCATTAATACGCGGGCCAGAACTGGTTGGCATCGCATCTTGTCGTGAACGTGCTATGAAACTCTCCTATATATTATTTCATCTCATGATGGCTCTATTGGCGCTTTTACGCCATAGGCCCATATTAAACCGTTTCTATCTTTAATCACAAATTCAGAAAAACTCAAGCCATGCGCTAGTTTTTGCGCAAATCAGGAGCAATTGCCTCTTCTGCAATCGCTGCCATCGCCTCTGCTAGTGGCAAGATTGTCTGTTCTTGCGAGCCAAGACGACGAATTGCCACCGTGCCAGCCTCTGCTTCACGCTCACCAACCGCGATAATCACAGGAATTTTGCCTGTGCTATGCTCTCTGATTTTATAGCCGATTTTCTCGTTTCTTGTGTCAATCTCAACGCGCAGACCAGCATCTTTTGCCGCCTCAACCACCGCATTCGCATAGTCATTTGCCGCCGCTGTGATAGGCGCAACCACAATCTGTACAGGTGACAGCCATAAAGGCATACGGCCTGCATATTGCTCAATCAGAATGCCAATCCAGCGTTCCATAGAGCCCAAAATAGCGCGGTGCAACATCACAGGTCTGTGACGATTACCATCTTCGCCGACATATTCAGCGTCAAGGCGTTCAGGCAGGACAAAATCCACCTGCAAAGTGCCACATTGCCAGTCACGACCGATCGCATCTGTCAGCACAAATTCAAGCTTTGGCCCATAAAACGCGCCCTCACCCGGGTTCAGCTTTGTCTCTAGCTTTGCCGCCTTAGTGGCATCTGTCAGCGCCGCCTCAGCCTTGTCCCACACAGCGTCTTCACCAGCACGCACCTCTGGGCGGTCAGAGAATTTCACGCGAATATCGCTAAAGCCGAAATCCTTATAAACATCTTGCAACAGGCTACAGAAAGCCACTGATTCAGATGTGATTTGATCTTCGGTACAGAAAATATGCGCATCATCTTGGGTAAAAGCACGCACACGCATAATGCCATGCAAAGCACCTGATGGCTCATTACGGTGACAGCTACCAAATTCAGCCATACGCATCGGCAAATCACGATAGGATTTAACCCCTTGGCGATAAATCTGCACATGACCCGGGCAATTCATCGGCTTAAGAGCCAGCGTGCGATCATCTTCAGAATTCGCCGTGAACATATTCTCACCGAACTTGTCCCAATGGCCTGAGGCTTCCCATAGGCTGCGGTCAATCAATTGGGGTGTTTTCACCTCATGATAGCCCGCCGCATCAAGACGACGACGCATATAGCTTTCAATCTCGCGATATAAAACCCAGCCGCGCGGGTGCCAGAAAACAGACCCTGTCGCCTCTTCTTGCATATGGAAGAAATCAAGCGCCCGGCCAAGCTTTCTGTGGTCACGCTTCTCAGCCTCTTCAAGCATGTGAAGATAGGCGGCCAAATCCTTATCGGTCAGCCATGCGGTACCATAGATACGCTGTAGCATCGGATTATTCGAATCACCGCGCCAATAAGCGCCGGCAACCTTCATCAATTTAAACGCATGACCAGCCTTGCCTGTTGAAGCCAAATGCGGGCCACGGCACAGATCAATGAACTTACCTTGTGTATAATGGCTAACAGTCTCACCTTGCGGGATAGCTTCGACAAGCTCAACCTTGAAGGGTTCATTCTTTTCTTTGTAAAAAGCGACCGCCTCATCTCTTGTCCATGTGCCTCTGATGATGGTCTCATCTCTGTCGACAATCTCATGCATGCGTGCTTCGATGGCTTCTAGATCTTCTGGTGTGAAGCTCTCTTCACGGAAGAAATCATAGTAAAAGCCATTTTCAATCGCCGGGCCAATGGTCACTTGTGTCTCAGGGAAAAGCTCTAGCACGGCCTCTGCCATGATATGTGCGCAATCATGGCGCACCAACTCAAGCGCTTCTTCATCACGGTTTGTGATAAGGCGCAGCGCGGCATCTTCTTCAATCGGGCGCGTCAAATCCCATTCAGCGTCATTCACAAAGGCGCCCATCGCCGCCTTGGCAAGGCCTGCCCCAATAGATGCCGCCACATCATAAGGTGTAACCGCATCATCAAATTGTTTAACTGAACCATCAGGCAGTGAAATCGCTGGCATAATTTATACTTATCCGCATTAATCTTGGTGTTGATATTTTTTATCGCTCACAATCTATAAAAGATAACGCCATAAAACAAGTCAGGGGGGCTATTTCCCTCTTTAGAGAGTTTCTTTTACGCTTCATGCGCTTATGCGCCGCTTTATTTCAAAAGCGTCTGATAGATAGCAATTGTTTTGGCGCACATCGTCTCGATTGTGAATGATTCTTCAATATGTTCGCGCGCCGTCTGGGCAAATTTCTTGCGTTGGCGCGGGCCTAGATCAAGCGCTTGCTGGATTTTCTTCGCCAAGCTAGCCTCATCTTTTGGCGTCGCAAGAAAGCCTGTCACGCCATCTGTGATAGATTCGCACGCACCGCCATGGTCAAACGCCACCACAGGCCGCCCCATCGCTTGCGCTTCAATCGCCACACGCCCAAAAGGCTCTGGCTCAATTGACGGCATCACAACCACATCTGCCAGCATCATAGAGGCCGGCATATCAGACGAAGCACGGGCCAAGCGAACCATCGATTCAAGGCCTAATTTACGCACAAGCTCATCAATATGATTATAGAATTTCTGATTTGCATCAGCGATACCAAGCAAGACAAGTGTGAAATCTCGTGATGGCATTTTTGCGATTGCGCGCAATAAAACCTCATGGCCTTTCCACGCGGTAGGACGCGCCGGCATCATGACAACCGCCTTATCATCTGGCAGGGCAAGACGTACCGCCTCATTGATGGTGCGCCCTTGCTTCACGGCTGAGGCATCGAAATAGCCATCATCCACACCGCGATGAATCACCGTCATTTTGTCTGTCATATCAAATTTGCGGAAATGTGTTTCAATCTGGTCTTTGATAAAATCAGAAATCGCAATCACATGATCAGCCCGCAACATCTTGCCATTATAAAAGCGCTTAAGAAAACTCGTTGTGCCGAATTTTCCGTGAATGGTCGAGATGGTTGCAAGGCCAAGAGCCTTTGCCGCAGGAAGCGCAATCCATGCAGGCGCACGCGAGCGCACATGTACGATATCCACCCCATGTTCAACCAAAGCGCGGCGCACATCACGCCTCACACGGCCCCATTTCAGGATATTCTTTGAATGAACGGGCAATTTGACATGCGTTGCGCCAATACGCTGAAGCTGTGATTCAAGATGGCCACCATTACTAATGACCACAGCCTTACCACCTGCCGCGATAATCGCCTTTGCCACTTCCACCGTGCCACGCTCTACCCCGCCCAAATGCAGGGCTGGCAAAATCTGCGCAATCACAGGCTGGCGCATTGCATCTGCCTCAGATGAAATAGTTTGCGAAAAGGTGAATTTAGACATTGATTGGTAACCAAAAAGTGGCATGAATAATAATGAGCCGCATAATAGCACGCCATAAGGTGATATACAAAGAGGTAAGCCATCATGACTGCAGATTTCCTTAACCTAGCTGATGGTCGCAAGCTCGCCTATCTAAAACAAGATGCACAAAAACAAGATAATCAGAGCCCAATAATTGTGTTTCTGGCAGGACATGGCTCAGACATGTATGGCTCTAAGGCAGAAGCGCTTGCGACTTATTGCGCCGCACATAATCACGGCTTCTTGCGGTTTGATTATACTGGTCACGGCCTTAGCTCTGGCGCTTTTTTAGATGGCACGATTAGCGCTTGGACAGATGATACAAACCAAATTCTTGACCATTTAACAGACGGGCCTGTGATACTTGTAGGATCTTCGCTTGGCGGCTGGATCATGCTGAATGTTGCCAAGGATAGGGGCGATAAAATTTGCGGGCTTATCGGCATTGCCGCCGCCCCTGATTTCACCGAAACCCTCATCTGGGACAGCCTTGATGATGACCAAAAGGATATGATGGCACAAGAGGGCGTCATTGCCCTGCCCAACCCTTATGCTGAGGAAGATGTTATCTATCCCTATGCGCTTATAACAGATGGCCGCGATAATTTATTGCTTGATAAGCCGCTCTCTATTACCTGTCCGATTATCTTGCATCAAGGGATGGCAGACCATGAGGTGCCGTGGCAGACAGCCTGTCATATCGCAGAAGCCGTGACGTCACAGGATGTAACCTTGAACATCGTGAAATCATCTGGTCACCGCTTTTCCTCGGAGGCAGAAATAGCGATGATTATCAGCTCGGTTGAAGATTTGCTAGACCGTCTTAAGACGTCTTAAAAATCAAGTTCCGCATAGTCTTTGGCAGGCGGCATACCGACCAGCCTATCGGCCAGTAATTCACGGAACGATGGGCGTGATTTCATCTTCATATACCATGATTTCATATCAGGATATTTGTCCCAATCGACATCACCAAAATAATCAAGCATCGACAGATGCGCCGCGCCCGCAAGATCTGCGAGTGTTAATCTGTCACCTGCCAGCCAATCATGGCGGCCAAGCAACCATTCAAAATATCCGAAATGAATATGCGCATTTGCAATCGCTGTGCGGATGACGTCTGACGAGACCGCTTGGCCTTTTACAAAGCGTTTTGTGATCCGCTCTTGGAATAAGGGGGCGCCAACTTCTTTGGTGAATTTGCCATCAAACCAGTCAATCAGACGCCTGACCTCAGCGCGCTCTTCAGGGGTGCCTTTCAGTAAAAACGCCCCATCTTGTGTCTCTTCAATCCATTCACTTATCACACGCGCGCCGCAATAAACCCCTTGCGCCGCATCATCTAGCACAGGCAATTCACCCGCAGGATTTAAGCGCAAGACCACCTCATCACGCTCCCATGGCGCGGCAAGACGCAATTCAACATCTGTTTTATATTCGCCCAGAACTAAGCGGATAAAGCGTGATGTGGGGGCAAGCGGATAATGATATAAAATGGGCATAATAACGCGCGCTATAACCTATAAGTGAACTTCATGGTAACTATGAGCGCAACATTACACAGCTTTTTATAAGATTGGCAAGATAGCCGCACCATCTGTTTGATAGGAGGCGCGTCTCTCTTCTTTCAGCCATTTTATCTGAAACCGTTCAGCCTCAATAAACCCGGGCCACATAAAGGCCTTTGTGTCTGCCGCCTCAAAGCCAAAGCGCGGGTAATAATCAGGCTCACCAGAGATTAAGATGAAATCATATTCATGCTGAACAGCCTGTTCCAGCGAATGCGCGACCAGCTTTTTGCCAAGCCCCTGCCCCTTATGATCAGGATGTACAGCCA
>DBMZ01000136.1:0-1111 GCA_002299005.1 Alphaproteobacteria bacterium UBA685
TTTTTATATCAGGGCAACCAGTCCGAAGAGATGTTTGCCAAAACCGCCGCTAGCTGGCTCGAGGATGAGATTCTAGCGCAAGGGGCAGATAAGGTCGCGGCCTTCGTGGCAGAACCTATCCAAGGGGCAGGCGGTGTGATTATCCCGCCGCAGGGCTATTTTGCGCATATTCAAGAGATTTGCAAAAAATACGATATCCTCTTTATCGCTGATGAGGTCATCACAGGCTTTGGGCGCACGGGCAAATGGTTTGCCTCACAAGATATGGATTTGCGCCCCGATATGATGACACTTGCCAAGGGGCTGACCTCTGGCTATGTGCCTATGTCGGCTGTGATGGTGGGCGACCGTGTGTTTAATAGCCTGAAAGAAAAAGGTGGTGAGTTTTATCACGGCTTTACCTATTCAGGTCATCCTGTGGCGGCGGCGGTTGCGCTGGCGAATTTGCAAATTATCGAGGATGAGGGGCTTTTGGAAAAAGTCCGTGATGAGACTGGCCCTTATATGGCAGAGGCGCTAGCACCTTTGGCGAACCATCCGCTGGTGGGGCAGGTGCGCAGCTATGGCTTGCTGGCTTGTGTTGAATTGGTGGCTGATAAAAATGGGCCTGTGCTGTTTGAAAATACAGGCGCGACAGCTGAGATGGTGCGCGATCAGGCGATTGCCTCTGGGCTGATGGTGCGGGCGGTACGTGATGGGATGATCCTCTCGCCGCCCCTGACCTTTGAGAAAAAAGATATTGATGAGGTGGTGACAAAGCTCTCTTCTGCCTTGGATGTTGTGGCAACAAAATTAGGGCGGGTCTCCTCATGAGTGACGCATTGGTTCAATGGTTAGAAGATAATAAAATCACAGAGGTCGAATGCCTGATATCTGATATGGCAGGGATACCGCGCGGCAAAATCTTGCCTGTCGCCAAATATATTGACGGGCTAAAAGGCGGCGGGCCGCGCTTGCCTGAATATGTGTTTGGCCAGACTGTGATGGGCGATTATGAAGATTCAGAGGTGCTGCAAGCAAAGGTCGGTGATGTCATCCTCCAGCCAGATACGAATTCGGCCTTTCTTGTGCCGTGGTATAAGGAGCCGACGGCCCAGATTATTCATGATGC
>DBMZ01000136.1:1315-3413 GCA_002299005.1 Alphaproteobacteria bacterium UBA685
CGCGCTGAAAAAGCCAAGCAAGCCTATGGGATTGATGCGGTGAATGAGTTCGATCCGTTCTTTGAAGAGGTCTATGATCATTGTGATGCGATAGGCCTTGATATTGACACGCTGACCCATGAGGGCGGGGCGGGGCAGATGGAGATAAACTTCAATCATGGCGATGCGCTAGCGCTGGCTGATCAGGCGTTTTTGTTTAAGCGCACGGTGCGCCAAACCGCGCTTAATCATGGGATCCATGCGACCTTTATGGCAAAGCCGATGCAGTTCCAGCCGGGCTCTTCGATGCATTTGCATTGCTCTGTGCTTGATAAAAAGACAGGCAAGAATATCTTTGCCGGCCCTGATGGGGAAGAGGCAGACCCGTTCTTTCATGCCATTGGTGGTCTGCAATCATATCTGCCAACAGGCATGGCGTTGATGGCGCCTTTTGTGAATAGCTATCGGCGCCTGTCTTTGACTTATGATGCGCCGCGCAATGTGGCTTGGGGGTATGATAATCGCACGGTGGGCCTGCGTGTGCCGATGGGGACATCCAACAGCAAGCGTGTAGAGAACCGGATCCCGGGCGCAGATGCGAACCCTTATTTGGCGATTGCGGTGACTTTGGCGTGCGTGTGGCTCGGATTGCAGGAAAAGGCGTCAGCGTCAAAGCCTGTTATCAAGGAGCAGGATAAATTATTCACCTTGCCGCGTAATTTGGATGCGGCTTTGGATAAGCTTGAGAAAGCAAAGCCGTTGCAAGATGTGCTTGGCGCGCGTTTTGTGGCCCTATTTGGCGAGGTAAAACGCGCCGAAGCCGAAGCCTTCTTAGATGTGATCAGCCCGTGGGAGCGTGAATATCTGTTGCTGAATGTGTAGGGGCTACTGCGCCAATTTGCGGCGTAATGTCCTAAGCGTGGTTTCGTAAGCCAAGACAAAAGCGATACAGCTGATGATCAAAATAACCGGCTGATTATAAAAAAAGTAAGCCGCTACAGAGGTGCTAAAGGGCATAAGAAGTGTGAGGCAAGCAGCCATTGCATTGTTGTTTAAGGGCAATTTGTTTACTTTCTTCATATAGCGATACATCAAGCTATGAAGATGTTCATGGTCAGGCTGAAGGACGCCCTTGCTTGTTGAACTCATCATCCGGCGAATCATTGAGCGCATTAGCTCAACAAGCGGATAGAGAATAATCAGCAGACAAGTAAAGGGGGATATGCCGGCATTTCGTGTTGCCAGCAAAATGGTCATCATCGCTATCAAGGCGCCTAACAGATAAGCGCCACCATCACCTAGGAAAATACGCCCAAAGGGAAAATTCACGATAAAGAGCCCTGCTATAGCACTCACCATAATCAGGCAGGCAACTAAAATATCTGTATCATTTTGTCCCAATGCTATTAGCGCGATTATTGTGACAATCATCAATGATGTGCCGAGTGATAAACCATTCAACCCATCTGTGATATTGATCGCATTTACCATCGTTGCTATGGCCATAATCGTGACAAACACCGCGATAGCTTCAATCTGAAGAATAGCATCAATAAATGGTACCGATGTTTTCTGTAAGCTGACGCCTGTCAAAGCAATGAATAATATGCCGCTTATCAGGGAGGCCAGAAGCCTTACAACAGGGCTGATCGATTTTGTGATATCCTCGATTATGCCGGATAAAAAAGCAGGTGTTGCAGCGCATATCAGGATTAAGAGTAGGTTAAAACCGTCAATGGCTAAATAGAGGCTTCCAATAACAACAGAGATGAAGATAGCCAGACCACCAACACGCGGCACGTCACCTAGATGGATTTTCTGCGGCCCGTTACTATTATCCGCTGTAATGGAAGAATGGTAGTGACGCGTAAGGACAAAGACCCAAGACAAAATGAGTGAAGCGCCAAAACATATGCAAATTTGTAATATAATTTCAGCAAAGCTCATACTATTTGTCTTCCCCTAGCGGACCATAGAAACAAACATTATGCTCTATATGTCTAATGATTTGAGATAATTAATCAAGCCGACAATAACCTAGATTTGATATTTATAAAACAATTAAGCCTTCATGGTCATGGCGGTCTTGTGTTGTTAGCTTAACGCTTACTCTTGTGAT
>DBMZ01000011.1:0-723 GCA_002299005.1 Alphaproteobacteria bacterium UBA685
AACCTAGGGTCGTAGAGGTTGTAACAATAACAAGAGAGATACGATTATGGATGCCCTTATTTATACCGATGTTATGCACTGTGATTTCGCAGATTACGCAAAGCCTGAGGCAAAAGAAGGCCATAGTATCATCGATGTCTCTTTATGCGGCATTTGCGGCTCAGACATGCATGCATGGCATGGTCATGATGCACGGCGGGTGCCGCCCTTGGTGCTTGGGCATGAGGTTGTCGGCAAGGCCATTGATGGCCCGCTAGCTGGTCAGCTTGTGGCGGTTAACCCGCTGTTGAATTGCGGTGATTGTGTTTCTTGCAACGCTGGTGCGACGCATCTTTGTGTTAACAGAGAGATGATAGGCATGCGCTTGCCGGGCGGGTTTGCGCAATATGTCTCTATTCGCAGTGATAATATTGTGCCGCTATCAAGCAATATCGCCTTGACCAATGCCGCCCTGGCAGAGCCGCTTGCCTGTGTGGTGCATGCGATGCGCCTGATGACGAATGATTATCAAGCAAGCCGGTCTGATCGGATGGTGATTTTGGGCGGCGGGGCAATCGGCTTATTGGCTGGCTTGCTGGCAAAGCATCTTGGCTATAGCGATGTTCATATTGCCGAGGTAAATGATTTGCGCCGCAAAATGCTTGATCAGCTGGTGGGCGTCGCGTCTTATAACCCGCTTGAGAGCGGCCCTGATGCGCATTCTGTGCCACTGATTTTTGATGC
>DBMZ01000011.1:1001-2980 GCA_002299005.1 Alphaproteobacteria bacterium UBA685
ATGAAGGGCAGCGCTCTTTTATGGATATTCATGAAGGCAAGGCGCCGCCGAAGATCATTTTGGAAATGCCATAATCAGACAATATAAGGAGCTAACATCATGATGAAATGGGCCCACTCTTTTATAACAGCTTGCGGCATTTCGCTTGCCGCTAGCCTTGTCCCGCAAGCCGCATTGGCTGATTTTATCGATGGTAATACGTTGCGCCTTTATTGCAATTCAGGCTCACCGCAAGATGAGGCAGTGTGCATTGTCTATATCACTGGCGCGGTGGATGCCTTCACAACCGCTGAGCTTATCGCACAGAAAACCAATGGCCAAGAGCCGGGGCTATGCTTGCCAGAAGAGGCAGATCCCGACGCGCTGACAAGTATCACGCGGGCATGGCTAGACCGCCGCGAGACAAATCTAGCATTTGCGGCGACCTTGCTTATCTTGGCGGCCGTTGATGATGCTTATGGCTGTGATAAGGCAAAATAATCAGGGGCATTAAGGGCTGATTTTGGCTGGATTGTCATATCACCCCTTGTGACGAGGTGCGTGAGGTGCGCGCGTGCTTCGCCTGTCGCAAAATAAAGCTCATGCGCTTCAAAGACTTTGCCAAATAACACGCCCATCGCGTCCGTCACAGTGATAGGCTGTTGCGCCGCCGCCTCTCGTAAGGCGTTTAGCCTATCCTCATGATGCGCTAGAAGCGCCTTTGCTCTGCTTGCCCCTTTACAAAACGGCCAATCATGACCGGGGAAAATGTGCCAGCCCTCATCCATATCTGAAGCCTCAGCAAGATAGGTGAGGTAGGCGCCAAGCATATCATCATTTAAATCACGCATATCAACCGAGATATTTGGTGAGATGCGGGGCAGAAGAAAATCAACCGCGATATAAAGACCGCGCGCCTTATCAACAAGGCCGATATGCGCATGCGAATGCCCCTTATCAAGGCGGATCTCAAAACTGCCATGACGGCTTTTGATGATATCGCCTGCGGTGAGGGTTTGCACCTCTGGCAAGGGGGCCACATGACGGCTAAAGCGCCCCTTATCGCTGCGGGCAAGCGCACAATGTGCCTCATCAAGACCGTTGGCGGCATAGGTATCTGCAACCAGATCAGCGAATAGATTATCATCTCGTTCAAGCAACCATCTTGCTTTGGTCACTTCTTCTTCACTCATGAAAATCGGCGCGCCTGTCAGCTGGCTAAGCGGGCCCGCATAGCCGATATGATCGATATGATGATGCGTGATGATGATGCGCGATACAGGCTGGCCGGCAAGCGGGCCTGATAGGAGTGCTTGCCATTGCTGGGCGGTGCTATCGGCGTTAATGCCGCTATCGACCAGCACCCAGCCATCAGGCGTATCAATGATATAAAGGTTGATATGATTTAACCGAAAGGGCAGGGAAAAACGTGCCCAATATAAATCATCTGCGACTTTTGTTAGCTGGCCATTTTCTGGCGTATCAAAGGCAAGGCGTTCCACAAGCGGTCTCTATTTCTTTATCGCGATAAAATCAATAAGCGCAGATTGCCCGCTATGCCCCGGCCCTTCATCAAGCACTGCCTCATAGGCCTCATTGACAAGGATATCCATATCAGCAAAGGCATCACCTAGCATGGCGGTTGTGTAGAGATGCGCAGGGTTGGATGGGCCGCCTGTGCCATAGTCAACTTGCTTTGGCGTATAGCCATGAAGGAATAAGCAACCACCCGGGCGTAAGGCTGATTTTAGCCCCGCAAATAGGCTGTCCCATTTTTCGGGTGGCGCAAATTGGATGAAGATAGCGACGACATTATCATAGCTTTGCTTGTGCCAGTCATAATCATAGATATCGGCAAGCTCAAATGTTGGCGCAACTTCGTGATCTAGGGCAAGCTTTTGGGCCTTTTCAATGCCAACGATAGAGGAATCCATCGCATGAACCGCAAAGCCTTGCTTGGCAAGATAGATAGAATTGCGGCCTTCCCCATCAGCGACCGC
>DBMZ01000160.1:0-3500 GCA_002299005.1 Alphaproteobacteria bacterium UBA685
AGCCATAAAATCAGAGCCAGCACCGCCCAGAAAAGCCATTCTGATGCTATCAATACCCGCGTTGACATAAGCATTCGTCCCTTAAAGCTATTGGTCAAAAATATCTAAAGAAAGTGACAAAGAGCAAAGCTATCGCCGCACTCTTTGTCTTGTTTTTCAAAAGCGCTATTTAGGCGTCAATTCCTAATTGCCAATACCCAGTTGCTTATACATCGCGCGGTACGTATCAACCGCCCCGTTGATAAGCGCGATTGAACCGGCCGTATCACGATAGCTGTTGATAAGATGCATGTATTTCTTGCGATTAAAGGCCGCATAGCTTTCTTCTTCAAAGCCAGCCGCACAGGCCGCTTGCAAGAAATTCAGACGATCCTGCGGCACACCTTTTTTCACATAAAAGCCTCTGAAACGCTGGAGCGCGTCAAAATCAGCCCCTGCCTCAATATGTGTTGGCACTTCGGCAAAGACATCAGGGCGTTCATCCAAGAATGTCAGAACAGGCTTCATCGTGCCCGCATCAAGGAATGAGCGCACATCACCTGGCTGTTCAAACAGCACATCAACCTGCCCGCCAATAAGCGCGCCATAACGCTCTGCTGGCTTATCAAAGGCGATTTGCTTTACATCAATGCCAAGCGCGTCTTGCAACTGGTGCATTACCACCAATTCCATCGACCCAACCTTGCCCAAATTCGCCATCGTCAGCTTGCCAGGATTGGCCTTTGCGTAAGAGACCACATCATTCCATGAGTTAAACCGATTATCATCTGGGCGCACATAAATCTGGCTAAAGGTGATTTGGGTTGTACAAATTGGTACCCAATCCTTGGCTGGATTCTCATTAATATCACCCTTGGCATAGGCAGAGACCGCATTATCAATATGTTCCATCACCGTATAGCCATCAGCTGGTGCCAACATGAAATCAGGGATAGCGGCCGTACCACCACCGCCCGGCTTGTTCACAACTTGGAATTTGATACCAGCGACCTTATCCATCGAATTCGCCATCGCACGTGCCAGCTGATCAGAGCCACCACCCGCGCCATAAGGCACAATCATTGTCAAAGGACGTGTTGGGAAATTGGCAGGCTTTTTAATCTCAGCCGCAACCGCATTTCCGACCAGACCAACAGCCAGAGCGCCGGCTGCCATCTGCATTAATAGTTTTGTTGTTTTCATCTGTTTTCTCCCATTGCAAGATACAATTGCAAGATAAGCTGTCTTGCAAGGCCTCCTGACCTCGCACCCCTCGCCTATCACCAGCGCCTCTTGCACAAGCTTATTTGTGACCAAAGACACCTCGCTTCTTTGCGCGGACAAAAGACCGCCCCCTTCAGCCTTGCCTCTTCATGGGCATTTTTCTTGAAGGTAATAATCATCAAATCAGAGGAAATAAGTTTTTGCAAACGTTTTCATAAATTTTATTGTTTTTGTATATGATCTATATTAAGATATTGTTTTAAATGCTAAAATTTATATTATAACGTGAAATCGAAAGGCAAAAAGCATAAAAGTATGACTGATTTGCGCAAAAAACAGGCGACAATAAATGATGTCGCCCGCCTGGCTGGCACCTCTGTTTCGACGGTTTCACGCTATTTCAACAAGCCTGACATGGTGGGCAAGCAAATTGGCGCGCGAATCGAGACAGCGGCAAAAGGCTTGCATTATATTCGCAATCGCTCTGCCGCCACAACAAGAGGCCATCTCTCTGGCACCATAGGCATGGTTGTGCCGACCCTTGAGAATTCTATCTTCGCTGAATTAATCGAGGGGCTGATAGCGCAATTGCGGCAATCAAAGCAGACTGTCCTTATCTCATCGAACCTCAATGATGCGGGCAATGAGGCAGAGGCCGTGCGCACCTTTGTTGAACAAGGTGTGGATGGTGTCATCTTAATTGGCACCGAACATGACAGCGCGGTGCTAGAGCTGTTGCGATCGCGCCAACTGCCTGTGTTATGCGTTTGGAACTATGATAATGACTTTTACATCGACACGGTCGGCATCGATAATCATGACATAGGCTATGAGGCGGCCGGGCATCTTGTTGCGCTTGGCCATCATGATATTGGCTGTATCTTCGGCCTCTCTAGCACCAATGACAGAGCCTCTTCACGCAAAGAGGGCATTCTGCAAAGGCTGGCAGAGGCAGATATCTTGCCGCCCGCCAATTGGCATGCCGAGACCTCTTATGATTTGCGCTCTGCTAGGACGATTGCGCATAACATCCTTGTGCAACCTCACCGCCCCTCTGCGATTATGTGCGGCAATGATATTATTGCCTTTGCGACGATTTGGGCCGCCCAATCGCTTGGCCTGTCTGTGCCAGAGGATCTCTCTGTGATGGGCATTGGCGATTTTCAAGGCGCCGCAGAAATGACCCCGCCTCTATCGACCATCCGCATTCCCGCCCACACCGTCGGCCGCCTATCTGCCAACCGCATCTTAGAACTTATCACCGCAGATGAGGGGCAAAAGCCGCGCCACCTAAAGGTTGATTTCGAAATGCGCCTGCGCCGCTCAACCGCCGCACGCAAAGCCCCACAAAGCTAGCTTTTTATTTTCTTATTAAGAATATTTATTGACTGTTATGAAAATAATGAGATAGTCATCAGATGATATTAGCGCCTATCCAAACAGTGGCTCTACCCCAAAATAGGGGCAAAAGGCGTTTGGGGTTGTTTTGTCTGCAAGGGGACAAAAGCTGACGCTCTTATCATGGCGGGCACAAATAACAGTGCGCATTAATAATCATAGCATAGAAGTGCTTGAAACCTAGATGCTTTCAGACTATGAGACATAGAAATAATAATTCGGCCATAAGGGACAATCGAGATGAGTGTATTGAGTGATATTGAAATCGCACGCGCGGCACAGAAAAAACCAATCATGGAAATTGGTGACAAGCTAGGCATCCCCTCAACAGATTTGCTTCCCTATGGTCACGACAAAGCCAAGGTTAGCCAGAATTTTATCAATTCTGTGCAAGATAAAGAAAATGGCAAGCTTATCCTTGTGACAGCCATTAACCCGACACCCGCAGGTGAAGGCAAGACAACCACCACGGTTGGTCTTGGCGATGGTCTGAATAAGATTGGCAAGAACGCGATGATTTGTATTCGCGAAGCCTCTCTTGGCCCGAATTTTGGTATGAAGGGCGGCGCGGCAGGCGGCGGCTATGCCCAGATCGTACCGATGGAAGAAATGAACCTGCATTTCACAGGTGACTTCCACGCCATCACATCTGCCCATTCATTATTATCAGCGATGATTGATAATCATATTTACTGGGGCAACGCGCTTGAGATTGATACACGCCGCGTTGTATGGCGCCGTGTTGTTGATATGAATGACCGTGCCTTGCGCCAAATCACTGCCTCTCTTGGCGGCGTTTCAAACGGTTTCCCGCGTGAAGCTGGCTTTGATATCACCGTCGCATCAGAGGTTATGGCGATCTTGTGCTTGGCCAAAAATCTTGAAGATTTGCAAACACG
>DBMZ01000160.1:3733-4443 GCA_002299005.1 Alphaproteobacteria bacterium UBA685
GCCTTTGTGCATGGTGGCCCTTTTGCGAATATCGCGCATGGCTGTAATTCTGTGATTGCCACGACTACGGCGTTGAAACTATCAGATTATGTCGTCACCGAAGCTGGCTTTGGGGCTGATTTGGGTGCTGAGAAATTCATGAACATCAAATGCCGCAAAGCAGGCCTTAGCCCATCAGTGGTTGTGCTTGTTGCGACTGTGCGCGCGATGAAGATGAATGGCGGCATTGCGAAAAATGATCTGAATGAAGAAAACGTGTCAGCCGTAGAGGCAGGCTGTGCCAACCTTGGTCGCCATATTGAAAATCTGAAATCATTCGGCGTGCCAGTTGTTGTGGCGATTAACCACTTCATCAAAGACACAGACGCTGAGATCGAAGCTGTCCAAGCCTATGTTCAAGGCCAAGGCGCAGAAGCGATTGTCTCAAAACATTGGGCAGATGGCTCTGCTGGCTCTGAGGCTTTGGCTATTCGTGTTGCTGAATTGGCAGATGCTGACACAGCCAATTTCTCGCCAATCTATCCGAATGAGATGCCATTGGCTGAGAAAATCCAAACAATCTGTAAGCGTATTTACCGCGCTGATGAAGCTATCATGGATAAGAAAATCCGCGACCAGCTTCGTGATTGGGAAGAGCAAGGCTATGGTGATTTGCCTGTTTGTATGGCCAAGACACAATATAGCTTCTCAACAGACCCGAACCTTCGCGG
>DBMZ01000158.1:0-419 GCA_002299005.1 Alphaproteobacteria bacterium UBA685
GGCGCAAAAGTCACCAACGTCATCCCCTTTAGCGCCGAAGATGAGCCAGACAACCACTCATAATCACACGGATAAAAATAGGTTTTTAACATGCGCAATATGGCCTCTATGATGCAAAAACTCTCTGGCTTGCAAGGCAAGATGCAAGAGATGCAAGCTGAATTAGAAGAGATGACCTTCGAAGCCAACGCCGCAGGCGGGCAAGTGCGCGCCAGCGTCAATGGCAAAAAACAAGTGCTGATGATCTTCATCGACCCTGCCTTGATGGTGCCGTCTGAATCAGACCTTGTCGCAGATTTGGTCAAAGTCGCGATTGGCAATGCGATGGCTATGGCCGAACAAGAACAAGCCCGCCGCCTATCAGATCTCACAGGCGGCCTGCCACTCCCCGCAGGCATGAGCCTGCCCTTTTAATGTTT
>DBMZ01000158.1:529-9622 GCA_002299005.1 Alphaproteobacteria bacterium UBA685
GCCTGCCCTTTTAATGTTTTGGTGATATAGACAAACGCGATGGAAACCCCTCTTGATCATCTGATAAAGCGCTTATCGCGCCTGCCAGGGCTTGGCCCGCGTAGTGCGCGCAGGGCCGCTTTGCATCTGTTAAAGAACAAGCAAGCGATGATGTTACCGCTTGCCGAAGAAATGGCCGCCGTCGCCCACAGCGTCAAAGATTGTGTTGAATGCGGCAATCTAGACCTCACCGATAAATGCCATATCTGCCTTGATCATAAACGCGATGATAGCCGCCTTTGTGTTATCGAAGATGTCTCTGATTTATGGGCGATGGAACGTGCCGGCGTCTTTTCTGGCCGCTATCACGTCCTCGGCGGCACGCTAAGCGCGCTTGAAGGCAGAGGCCCCTCTGATTTAGGGATTGAGCGTCTATTAACCAGAACCGCCGCCCCTGAGATTAACGAAGTTATCTTGGCGACCTCTGCGACAGTTGATGGCCAGACAACGGCGCATTATATCGCTGAGCGTATGGCGCATCACAATGTCACCATCACGCGTCTTGCCCACGGCCTGCCAGCTGGTGGTGAGCTTAATTTCCTTGATGAAGGCACACTCGCCCAAGCCATGCGCGCCAGATCTAAATTGTAAGGTCTAAATTGTAAAAGCTGGACTTTAGCTTAACAGATCAGGCCCGCTAGCCGCATCTTCGATGACATCAAATTCACCGATACGCTCTCCGCGGCGGGTAATCTTGCCTGTTGAGGTACGGATATCATCCACATCTTTTTGCGCTTGGCCGAAATGCCGTCCTAGCTGGTCAACACGCTTATCAAGGCGCACCACATCTTCGATTAATTTGATAATCTCAGCTTGGATGACGGCGGTTTGTTCACGCATTCTGGCATCACGCAAAATCGCGCGCACCGTATTCAGCGTCGCCATCATCGTGGTCGGAGAGACAATCCAGACACGCGCCTTATAGCTATCTTCAACAATGCTCTGCATATTGGCATGAAGCTCTGCATAGACAGCCTCTGAAGGCAGGAACAGACAGGCTGATTCGGCTGTCTCACCGGCGATAATATATTTTTCCTGAATATCTCTTACATGGCCTTTGACCGCCACCCCGAGGGCTTTGCGTGCCACTTGTTTTTCAGCCTCACTCGCCGCGCTTTGCAATTGTTGCCACGCCTCGAGCGGGAATTTGGCATCGATCACAATATCACCGGGCGGGTTTGGCAGGCGCAAGACACAATCCGCACGCTTGCCATTACTCAGCTGGTGCTGAAACTCATAGGCATTTGGCGGCAAGACATCACGCACCAAATTCTCAAGCTGCACCTCACCAAAGGCCCCTCTTTCTGTCTTATTGGACAGGATATTCTGCAAGCTAGAGACCTGTGTTGTCAGGGTCGTGATTTGCTGGCTAGCCGCATCAATCACCGCCAGCCGCTCAGCCAATGATTTCAGATTCTCATGCGTGCTTTGCGTTTGCTTAGTCAGATTTTGCGACAAGCGCTCAGACATTGTGCCAAGCTGTTCTCCCAGCCTTTTGGACAATTCAGCTTCTTGGCGTTGCATTTGCTCTGCCATTTGCGCTTGGTTTGTCGCGGATTGATTGGCCAGCATTTCAAGCTGTGCCTTCAGCGAGGTCAACGCCTCATCATTTTGCGGCACCTCAACCTTTGGTGCAGGTGCGGCCCGTCGCCCAAGGAAGAACGCGCCAAATCCGGCGATCAGAACAAGCAGTAATATTAAAATGATATCAGTCATACCCCATCTTAATACGACCAATCATCTGATAACAGCCTTTTGATCATTTCTTGACGCACTAAAGGGGGACGGGCTACAACCAACCTCATAACTATCAATGATGCGATAAGAAGATCTAAAAGAGTGTAAAAGTAATGGCGTTATTACCAATTATTCACGTGCCAGATGATGTGTTACGCAAAACCGCGACCCCTGTGGGTGAGGTGACATCTGCGACGCGCCAGCTATTGGATGATATGGCAGAGACCATGTATGATGCGCCGGGCATTGGTCTTGCCGCCAATCAAATTGGCTCGCTAGAGCGTCTGATCGTGATGGATTGCGGCTCTGATGAAGCGCCAGAATTATGGCAGATGATTAACCCTGAGATTATTTGGGAATCAGAAGAGACCACAAAATTAGAAGAAGGCTGCCTGTCTATCCCCGGCCATAATGCCGAGGTCAAACGCCCTTCGATTGTGCGGGCGCGCTATCTTGATATTGATGGCCAAACCCAAGAGATGGAAGCAGATGGCCTTCTTGCCGCCTGTATCCAGCATGAAATTGACCATCTAAACGGTATCTTGTTTATTGACCATCTATCACGGTTAAAGAAAAATATGATTTGGAAGCGTGTGCTAAAGTCAGCACGCGGCTAATGATAAGGGCACATATCTTATGAGCGCAGATGTAACAGGGCTGAATATCGTCTTTATGGGCAGTCCTGATTTTGCCTGCCCCACTTTGCAAGCTCTGATTGATAGCCCGCATAATATCATCCATGTCATGACCCAGCCGCCACGTGCCGCAGGGCGCGGTATGGCCGAGCGGCAAACCGCCATAGCCGCATTGGCACAGGCGCATAATATCCCTGTCAGCTGGCCAACCAGCCTCAAATCAGACGAAGAAATAGCCAAGCTAGCCGCGCATGGTGCCGATCTTTTTGTGGTGGTTGCCTATGGTCTTATCTTACCAAAAGCCGTGCTTGATTTGCCGCCTTTGGGCGCGGTTAACGGCCATGCGTCTTTATTGCCGCGCTGGCGTGGTGCCGCCCCGATACAGCGCGCAATAGAGGCAGGAGATGCCAAAACAGGCACTTGTGCGATGATGATGGAAGAAGGGCTTGATACAGGGCCTGTTATCCATAAATCGCTCACAGATATCACAGATGATGATACCGCCCAGAGCCTGCATGATCGCCTTTCAATGATGACCGCCAAAACGCTGATAGAGGCCATTGAGCTATTGGCAACAAACACAAGCCACCCAATCAGCCAGCCAGATGAGGGTGTCACCTATGCCGCCAAAATCCAAAAGGCCGAAGCCGCCCTTGATTTAGCGCGTCCGGCAAGAGATCTCAAAAATCAAATCCATGCCCTCTCGCCTTTCCCCGGTGCCTTTATCATGGGCGATAATGGCCAAAGGCTGAAATGCCTTACCGCCGCCATTGATGGTACGGCGCACCACGCAGATACAGGCACCTATCTTGGTCAATCAGATGACGGCGCGCTGTTGCTTGCCTGCGGTGAGGGCCAAGTGCTTGCTATTACGCGCCTGCAACCTGCCGGCAAAAAGCCGATGAGCGCGGCCGATTTCTTGCGCGGCAAACAGCTTATCAGCGGCGCCAGCCTTACGGCACAAATATGATGAGGGCGCCTCTCGCATGAAACGGTTTTTTATCACGATTGAATATGACGGCACAGGGCTTGTTGGCTGGCAACGCCAAGATGAAGGCAATTCTGTGCAAGGCTATCTGGAACAAGCTGCCTTGGCGCTGACAGGCCAGCCATGCATCATCCAAGGCTCAGGTCGCACAGATGCCGGCGTCCATGCCTATGGACAGGTCGCGCATTTGGATGTGCCAGATAAATTTGATGCCAAAGCCATCATGCTAGGCCTGAACGCAAAACTGCCAAGCAAAAAGGTCAAAGTCCTCAACGCATGGGAAGTCTCAGACGAGATGCATGCGCGTTTTTCGGCCACAAGACGCTCTTATATTTACCGCATCCTCAACCGCAAAATCGGCACGGCCTTGCATCGTGAATTTATGTGGCATGTGCATTATCCGCTTGATATTGAGGCCATGAGAGAGGGCGCCGCTCATCTGATTGGTCTGCATGATTTCACCTCATTCAGAGCGTCCGCCTGTCAGGCAAAATCGCCTATCAGATCGCTTGATAAGATTGAGATTATACAGAATGGCGAGGTGATTGAAATTCACGCGGCCGCGATCTCTTTTCTTCATAATCAGATCCGCAATATTACCGGCACGCTTGTGCAAGTCGGGCGCGGTAAATGGCAGGCAGATGATGTCAAATGGGCCCTAGAGGCAAAAGACCGCGCCAAAGCAGGGCCAACCGCCCCGCCACATGGCCTGTACCTAAATGAAATAGAATTCTGATCTAGCGTCTAGCCAACAGGCGCGCCAATCCCTGTGAGGATATTGACGACCCCATCAAGCACAATGCGTGCCAAGATAAAGCCCACAGCCAAGCCGCCAGAGATGCCAATAACATCACGCGCAAGACGCCAAAAACGGTAAATCATCCAAATCACAAGCGGTATCACCGCAATATGCAAATTCAAGGCAGGGGCGATCAGAACGCCCACAGCCACCGCGCCAAATAGCAAAGCCTGCAATGCCATCAGCCATTGATAGGGGATGATGAAGGCCAAGAATTTATCTTGCTTGCCAATCCGCCCAATCAAGAAATGCACCAGCAAAATATACGCCAGCGATGATATCAGCGAGACCAGTGACAGACGCAAAAACACGCCTGCCCCAAAGATTGATGACGCAAAGCTGGTGGCTAGCACATGCAAAATCCACGATCCCCACACCGACTGCCAAAAGCTGTTTGTGTCAATGTCAAACAACTCTTCTGCCCTACCACGCCCAAGTGCCAGACGCCACGCGCCTTGAAGAGCCGTTAGAATGCTTGCAGGGGATAAGTTCATAATAGCCGTTAATCCTGTTTCAAAAAGGCGCTATAGATGGCCGTTAGCTCATTAATATCAGCCAATGCGACATGCTCATTCACCTTATGCATGGTCTGGCCAACAAGGCCAAATTCTGCGACCGGGCAAAGATGACATAAAAAGCGTGCATCAGAAGTGCCGCCAGAGCAAGACAAGGTTGCGTGCCTGCCTGTCACAGCCGCAATCGCTGATTGCAACCTGTCGGTAAATTCACCCGGCTCTGTGACAAACGGATGCGCGTTACACAGCCATTCAATCTCGAATTCCACCCCAAAGCCCTTCGCCTGCCTTGCAAAATGCTCAGACAACCAGCCAGATAGCGTCTCTTGGCTATGTTCGGTATTAAAGCGGATATTAAACTGGCCAAAGGCACGGTTTGCGATCACATTACCCGCCGCATCAGGGATAGATAAATCAACAATCTCAGCTGTTGAGGGATCAAAATAATCATTGCCACCATCAAGCTTGGCCGAATTAACAGGCGCTAGCATCGCAAGCAAAGCTGGCACAGGGTTATTCGCCAAATGCGGATAGGCGACATGACCTTGCGTGCCAGTAACGCTCAGCTTACCTGTCAGAGAGCCGCGCCTGCCATTTTTAATGACCTCGCCCATTTGGGTTGGGTTTGTTGGCTCACCGACCAGACAGAAATCAGGCCTAATGCCCTCAGCCTTCAGCCATTCGACCATCTTGACCGTGCCATTAACCGCCGCGCCTTCTTCATCACCTGTGATAATCAGGCTAATAGTACCTGTCTTAACATGCGCCTCATCAAGCGCTTTAACTGCCGCCACAAACGCGCCGATACCGCCCTTCATATCAGCCGCACCGCGCCCATAAAGACGCCCATCATCGATAGCCCCTTCAAACGGGCCATGCGTCCAAGCCGCCTCATCACCCACAGGCACAACATCTGTATGACCGGCAAAGGCAAGATGCGGTTGGGCCTCATCACCTTGTCTTATCGCAAACAGATTATCGATACGCGCGCCGCCTGTCCCAAAGGGCAAGCGCGTTATCACAAAGCCGAGCTCTTCAAGCGCGCCTTGCAATAAATCAAGCGCACCCCCCTCAAGCGGTGTCACAGACTCACAAGCGATAAGCCGCCGCGTTAAATCTACTGCATAAGAGGGGGTATCAGAGGTCATAAGCTTGCCTGTTTGACTAATCGCGCAACAGATCATTCACAGATGTCTTAGAGCGTGTACGCTCATCGACCTGCTTGATGATCACAGCACATGAAAGTGACGGGCCCTCAGAGCCATCTGCCAACGGCTTGCCCGGCATTGTTCCCGGCACCACAACAGAATAGGCAGGCACGCGGCCCATATGAACTTCGCCTGTCACGCGGTTAACGATCTTTGTTGATGCGCCGATAAACACGCCCATAGATAGCACAGCGCCTTCTTCGACCACCACGCCCTCAACCACTTCAGAGCGCGCGCCGATAAAGCAATTATCTTCAATGACCACAGGGCCAGCCTGCAAAGGCTCTAGCACGCCGCCAATACCTGCGCCGCCTGATAGGTGCACATTCTTGCCGATCTGTGCGCATGAGCCAACCGTTGCCCATGTATCAACCATCGTGCCCTCGCCGACATAGGCGCCCAAATTCACAAAGCTTGGCATCAGCACAACTGATGGGGCGATAAAGGCTGAATGGCGCACGATTGAGCCTGGCACCGCGCGGAAAGCGGCCTCTCTGAAACGTGCTTCATCCCAGCCAGAGAATTTCGACGGCACCTTATCCCACCAGACAGATGCGCCCGCATCAGGGTGACCAGCACCGCCATCCATGACTTGCATATCATTCAAGCGGAATGACAAAAGCACCGCTTTTTTCAGCCACTGATTGACCTGCCATTGATGATTGCCCATTGGCTGTGCGACGCGCGCTTGCCCATTATCAAGCATTGCCAAAGCCGCGTTAACGCCGTCACGAATCTCGCCATCTGTATCAAAGCCAATATTGTCTCTGTCATCAAAGGCCGCATCAATCAGTGTTTCTAGTGCTTTATGTTCCATCTTTTATCTCGCTTATTGCTTTAGTTTGTCTCGCCCAAGATATCTCTTAAGCATGATTTTATGTCTGGTGATTGATAATGTACATAATCTTGGTCACTGCCATCTCTGGCCCATTCATGGTCATGTTCAATCCAGATAGTTCCCATACCAAGCGCGGCAGGCGCTTTTAAATTCACAGCCATATCTTCTATCATCACAGATTTAGCGGGGTTAATCCCTGATTGCGATAAAAAGATTTCATACGGGCGCATTGCGGGCTTTGGTTCATGATTGGCACCAACAATATCAAAGATAAAGTCAAAATGCCCCCGCACCCCAAACGCGCCCAAAATATTCTCAGCATGCGCGATGGTGCCATTGGTAAAGATATGTTTGCGCCCCGGCAATTTCGCCAGCAAGCCATCTAGCTCTGTATCATGGTCAATATCGCTGACATCAATATCATGCACAAAGCTAAGGAACGGCTTTGAGTCCATCCCAAATTCTTTCATCAACCCATGCATGGTTGTGCCATATTGGCGAAACAGCCTTGTCTTTAAGGCCGCCGCCTCTGCCTCTTCAAGGGTAAATTCTTGCATTAAGAATTCGGTCATCTTTTGCGCGACACGGGCAAATAGGTTCGATTTGGCAGGATAAATCGTATTATCAAGGTCAAAGACCCACTCTTCAATGCCCTTATCAAGCAATTGTGATAAAGGGGCTGATGCGTGTTGTGATGACATAATAAATCCTGACCGCTAAAAACGAAAACACATGTTACATAGATGATTTAGTCTTTAGCAATCATGGTGCCAATCCCATGCTCTGTAAATAATTCAACCAAGACCGCATGCGGGGCCCGCCCATCAAGGATAACGGCCGCTTCTGCGCCATCTGATACCGCTTGCATACATGTCTCAAGCTTGGGAATCATCCCGCCTGTGACGGTGCCATCATCAATCAAAGCTTGCGCGCCCTCAAGGTTCACACGGCTGATAAGATGACCGTCCTTATCCTTAATCCCTGCCACGTCAGAGAGCATCAAAAGGCGGCTTGCCCCGATAGCCCCTGCCACAGCCCCTGCGGCCGTATCAGCGTTGATATTATAGGTCATGCCATCATCGCCCATCGCAGTTGGCGCAACCACAGGCATCATATCATGCGCAAGCAAGGCAGATATCACCGAGATATCAACCGCCGATGGGGTGCCAACATAGCCAAGCGCGCCATCATGCGCTTTGACCGCTTGGATAAGATTGCCATCCTTGCCCGAAATACCCACAGCCTTGCCACCTGCTTTGGCAATCGCTGAGACAAGTGATTTATTAATCCCGCCTGCCAGCACCATCTCAACCACCGAGATACTCGCCTCATCTGTGACACGAAGGCCATCAACAAAGCTTGATTCAATCTCAAGGCGTGAGAGCATTGCGCCGATTTGTGGGCCGCCGCCATGAACCACCAGCGGGTTTGTGCCAACCTGACGCAACAGCACCATATCGGCGGCAAAACTATCGACAAAGGCTTGTTCGCCCATCGCATGGCCGCCAAATTTCACGACAATCGCCTTGCCAGCATAACGGCGCATATAGGGCAGGGCCTCAACAAGAAGACCTGCTTTTTCAAGCCATTTTTCTGAATTATCTTGGGTCATCTGACGCCTATCCCCGCTTATCTCATCGCCTCATGCATCACTCAAAAGGCCCTTATTTTTTGCGCTCAATGCGCGGCGCTGCCAGCCGTGATAGATGGGCGCGTAACTCTGCCACACCTCTGCCATCATGGCTTGAGGTTAAGAACACATGCGGAAATGCCGCCACATGCTTTTTTGTTTCCGCCTGCGCTTGTGCATAGACCTTCGCCACATCAGGGGCCTTTAGCTTATCAACCTTGGTCAGAACCAGCGCCCAAGATACAGCTGAATCATCCAGCATATCCATAATCAGCTTATCAGCCTTGCCAATCCCACGGCGCGAATCAACCAGCACCATGACACGTTGCAAGGTCTGTCTGCCAACCAAAAACTTGCGCGTTAATTTTGACCAAGCTTCGATATCTGTCTTCGGCGCTGAGGCATAGCCATAGCCCGGCAAATCAACCAAATCCAACCTGTCAGCCAGATTGAAAAAGATAAGCTGTCTTGTCCGGCCAGGTGTTTGCGAGGTGCGTGCCAATGTCTTACGCCCGGTAAGCGCATTGACCAGCGATGATTTGCCAACATTAGAGCGGCCCGCAAAAGCCACCTCATCACGCGCCATTGGCGCCAGATTCTGCATCGAATTAGAGGCAGCCAAAAAGGTACATTCACCGGCAAATAGCAAACGTCCTGCCTCTATATCCGCCTCTGTTAGCGCATCAATATCAGGCATCTCACCC
>DBMZ01000158.1:9849-11021 GCA_002299005.1 Alphaproteobacteria bacterium UBA685
TCAATTTGGCGCGTAATCCACCATTGCTGAAGGATCGACAATGTGTTGTTCCATGTCCAATAAATCACAAGACCAGCAGGGAAGCCTGCGAGCAAGAATGTGAAGAAGATTGGCATCCATTGGAAGATCTTCGCCTGAATTGGATCAGGTGGCGGCGGGTTTAGGCGCTGTTGGATGAACATAGACACACCCATCAAAATTGGCCAGACGCCGATATTCAAGAAGTCTGGCACGAAATTTGTTGAATAAGGCAACAGGCCAAACAAGTTGAACAATGAGGTCGGGTCAATCTCTGAGAGATCGTGAATCCAGCCAATAAACGGGGCTTGGCGCATCTCAATCGACACATAAAGCACCTTATAAAGCGCAAAGAAGACCGGAATCTGAAGCAAGATTGGCAAACAACCAGCGGCCGGGTTTACCTTTTCTGTCTTATAAAGCGACATCATCTCTTGATTAAGCTTTGTGCGGTCATCCTTATATTGCTCACGCATTTTGGTCAGCTTTGGCGATAGCGCACGCATCTTGGCCATTGAGCGATATGATTTATTCGCCAACGGATACAAGACCAAGCGAATCACAACCGTAAAGGCCAAAATCGCAAACCCAAAATTACCAAGCAAGCTATTCAGCCAGTTAATCGCATAGAAGAACGGCTTGGTCATGAAATAGAACCAGCCAAAATCAATCGCCAAATCAAAATTAGCGATATTCAACTCTTCACTATAGGCATCGATCATCGTCAGGACTTTGGCGCCCGCAAAAAAGCGTGTCTGATAAGAGATTGTCTCACCAGCTGATAGCACCATCGCCGTGCCAAGATAATCGGCCTGATAGCGATCTTCATTCCCCGCCAAAGCGCGCAAAGCAAAATTCGACTTTTGCGCCTGATCAGGCACCAAGGCTGTTAGCCAATATTTATCCGTAAAGCCGATCCAGCCGCCATTTTCCTCTGACTTATAGTCAATCGGCCCATCGCGCAAATCATCATAGCCTTCTTCTTTCAAGGTTGTATCAACAACCCCAATCGGCCCTTCATGCAAGATATAGATGCCCGTTGTCTCAGGCGTGCCAAAACGACGAATAAGGCCATAAGGCAAAAGGCGCAAAGTCTCATCACGCGCGCTTGTCACCGCATCATTGATTGTGATCATATATTGCTCATCAATCGA
>DBMZ01000137.1:0-912 GCA_002299005.1 Alphaproteobacteria bacterium UBA685
ATTTGATTTAAACAGCATCAGCGCCATTTGCGGGTTATCCTCATCAATCAAGCTGGTCTGGCGATAAAGATGCAAGCCCATCAAAATGATGCCAATCGTCCAAATGCCCCATGTGCCAAAAGTGATATGTAGGGCTGTGGTGATAATCATAAGCCCAAAGGCGTAAATGCGTTTAATCGCAAATGCGATGCGCCCCTTCAGGGCAAGCGCCGATGATTTGACGCCTGTAAGCGCATCATCTTTCATATCCTGAATGGCATAAATCGTATCATAGCCGACCACCCAAAAGACCGTGCCAACATAAAGGGTGAGTATCCCCGCATGGGGCCATGTGTCTGAGGCGGCAACAAAGCCTAGTAGGACGCCCCAACTAAAGGTCAGGCCAAGCATGATCTGGGGCCAATAGGTAAAGCGCTTAAACAAAGGGTATGTCGCAATAAGCGGCAGAGAGGCTATGCCCATCAACCACGCCTTAAACGGCAATTGAACCAAGATGCCAAGGCCAATCAGGCCAAGTATGATGAGTATGATAAAGGCCTGTAGCTTTGATATTTCACCAGAGGCAAGCGGCCTTGTGGCGGTGCGGGCTATTTTCTGGTCAATATCTGTATCCCATAAATCATTGATAACACACCCCGCCGCGCGCATGGCAACGGCCCCGATTAAGAATAATAGCATTAACCATAAAGCGGTGAGAGGCTCGTCTGCGGCGATAAGGATGGCCCACCAGCTAGGCAATAATAACAGCCACCAGCCAATGGGTCTATCAAGGCGCATGATGGAAATAACCCCATGCCAGCTAGGGGGAAATCTCCCCCAAAACCCATCAAGGCGGATATCAGATGCGGTTTGTTTATCTTGATGGGCCATAACAGGAAAAGCGCCTTTCGCTAGGGCTTGCAGGGGCAGTAT
>DBMZ01000137.1:1023-2811 GCA_002299005.1 Alphaproteobacteria bacterium UBA685
GGGGCAGTATCGCGATGGTGCGTCTGCCACGTTTTTGGATGCGATAGACACTAGCGTGATTGTAAGGGGGTTGCAATTAAATCTGTCGTCGCTTACCTAACAGATATGGCGGAACGGCATTCTCAAATTAGGCTTTATATTGATACCCCTCTTGCAAAAGAGGCAGAGGTAGCATTGAGCCGTGAGCATGCCCATTATCTTGGCACAGTGATGCGCAAATCTGCGGGCACAAGCTTGGCTGTGTTTAATGGGCGTGATGGCTGTTATATGGCTGAAATTACTGAATTAAGCCGCAAATCAGGCATGTTGCGTTGCCTTGAATTACAAGAAGAGCAATGGCAGGGGCCTGATCTATGGCTGTTATTTGCGCCTGTGAAAAAAGCGCGGCTTGATTTTATGGCGCAAAAAGCAACCGAATTAGGCGCGTCTGTTATCTGGCCCGTGCGCACAGATTACTGTCAGGTCAAAGCGATAAAAGATGAGCGCCTTGAGGCAAATGCCATCGAAGCGGCCGAACAAACAGAGCGTCTTGATATACCGTCGATTAAACCTTTTACCGCGCTAGATGAGATTTTGGATAAGTGGCCAGAAGACCGCGCCCTCATATTTTGCGATGAGCGTCTTGCGGGTGATCACAATCATGATGCTTTGCGTATTTTATCTCAGGTGACGCAAAAAAGCGCGGCGATACTGATTGGGCCAGAAGGGGGATTTTCTGTGGATGAAAAAGCAAAAATAGATGCCCTTCCTATGGCTTATGGTCTATCACTTGGCCCACGGATATTGCGCGCTGATACAGCCGCCCTATCTGCGCTGAGCCTATATCAAGCTATTCGTGGTGATTGGTCAAAATGAGGCTGATACCCACCCCACCCTCTCAAGCCGAAATCTATGCATTGATAGATTTCTTAAGGTCATAATAAAGATGAATTCAGATAGAATTGACATAGCCACACCGATGCTTGAAAAGGCGGATTTTGTCAGATGGCTCGCCTCTAAAGAAAAGAGCAAGGATGCGTGGCGTATTGGCACGGAGCATGAGAAATTCTTGTTCCATAAGGGTGATTTTCGCGCTGTTGCCTATGAGGGTGATCAAGGGATTGGCCAATTGCTGAATAATCTTGTGGCAACACAAGGCTGGGAGCCGATTTATGAGAATGAAAATGTCATCGCGCTCAAAGATGGTGATGGCGGTTCTATCACGCTAGAGCCTGGTGGGCAGTTTGAATTATCAGGCGCGCCGCTTGAAACATTGCACCAGACTTGCCGCGAGACGGGGCACCATCTATCTGTGATGAAAGAGGCCACAGCAGAGCTTGATATTTGCATGCTAGGCCTTGGCTTTCAGCCGAAATGGGACAGGGATGATATCTCTTTCATGCCAAAGGGACGCTATAAGGTGATGAGCGCCTACATGCCGACGGTTGGCACGCTTGGCCTTGATATGATGTTGCGCTCTTGCACGGTGCAGGTGAATTTGGATTATGCCAGCGAAGAAGATATGCGCCGCAAATTCCGTACATCACTGGCCCTGCAACCAATTGCGACAGCCCTTTTTGCCAATTCGCCGTTTAAGAATGGTAAGCCATCAGGCTTGCTTTCTACCAGAGCTGAGGCTTGGACTGATACAGATAATGCGCGGTGCGGTGTGCCAGCTTGCGTCTTTGATCCTGCCTTTGGCTATGAGCAGTGGATAGATTATATCCTTGATGTGCCGATGTATTTCTTGCATCGCGGCGACGATTATATTGACGTCACGGGCAAGTCGTTCCGCCATTTCATGAAGGG
>DBMZ01000137.1:2985-8035 GCA_002299005.1 Alphaproteobacteria bacterium UBA685
TATTTGGAAATGCGCGGCGCAGATAGCGGGACTTGGGCAAATATCTGTGCGCTTCCTGCCTTTTGGGTTGGCTTGTTATATGATGAAGAGGCACTGGCAAAGGCTGAGGCTTTGGCAAAGAATATCACCGCCAATGATGTGTTGGCCGCGCGATTGGATGTGGCGCAAAATGGGCTTCGTGCCAAGCTGGGTGAACATGATGTTGCCACGCTGGCGGCACAGCTGGTGGATATTGCCAAAGACGGCCTTGCGGCGCGCGCGCAAACCGATAGTGAAGGGCGTGATGAGACAAAGTTTCTTGCGCCATTGCATCAGGTCATTGAGACGCAAAAAACACCTGCGGATGTGATGCTTGAACTCTATCACGGTGCGTGGAACGGCGATATTGATAAGGTCTTTCGTGAGCGCCATTACTAGGCAAAAGGGGCGCCTTCCAGAGAGTGCGCGAAAAAGGATTATGCTGTTATGACAAATGGCTCTGCGTCGTTAAAGCTACATTTGCCGACCCTGTTACTGATTGTTTTTATTGATTTTGTCGGGATTGGGGCGCTTATTCCAATCCTGCCCTATACGGTGATTGATGAGCTTGGCTATTCAGAGACTGTGATGACAGCTCTATTGGCCTGTTTTTCGCTCGCTATGTTTATTGGCAATCCTATCTTAGGGCGTTTATCTGATAAATTTGGGCGCAAGCCTGTTTTGATGGGCTCGCTTGCCATAGGCACTGTGGCGCATTTCACATTCGCCTTCTCAGAACATATCGCGCTTTTGTTTATCTCGCGCATTATCGCTGGTCTGGCGGCAGGTAATATCGGCGTCATCCAAGCGTTGATTGCGGATAATACCTCAACCGAAGATCGGGCGAAATATATGGGCTTTATGGGGGCGTCTATTGGGGCTGGTTTTGTATTTGGCCCGGCGCTAGGTGGTCTTTTAAGCGGTGTTGGCGGCGGGCCTTTGCATCAGGCGCCTTTTGCGATCGCGGGTATCTTTACGGTGTTTGCCCTCTTGCTGGCAACGCGCTTGCCTTATATGGCACCGATAAAATTGGCTGATACAGGCGCTGTCCGCGGTAATGCTTTGGGGCGGTCAATCCAATTATTCAAAGGCCCGCTTGGCCTTTTTGCCCTTAGTTTCTTTTTGCTTAACCTGTCATTCTCACAAGTTGAAGCGGCCTTTGTGCTATTGCTCAAAGATGTGTTTGCCTATCAAGCCTCTGATACTGGCTGGCTGTTCACCTATGTCGGCATTTGCATCATTATCGTTGAAGGCGGGCTGATTGGTATCGCGGTTAAACGCTTTGGCGAGGTGGGCACCATTATGGGGGGCACATCACTTCTTACCGCGGGGCAATTTATGACAGCTTTGCTTGCCGCTGGTCTTGTTTTGGGCAATGTGGCGCCTTTGGCGGCGGTGTTGATTTGCACAACAATGGTGTGTATCGGCTTTGCTTTCACCAACCCTAGCCTGTCATCAGCGGCCTCAAAAGCGGCGCGCGCGGATGAGATGGGCGGGGCGCTTGGTCTGGTGCAGGGATTTGGCTCTTTGGGGCAGGTTATCGGTCTTGCCGCCGCAGGCCCGCTCTATGCCACAGGCGCAGGCCAGCTATCTTTTGGCACAGGTGGTACGATCAGCTTCTTATTATTGCTGACCGTATTCTTCATTGCCAAAAAGCCGAAAGCTTCAACCGCCTAAATTAGGCAGCTTGTGTTCCGCCAACGGTGATGCCGCCCATCTTTAAGGTTGGCTGACCAACGCCCACAGGCACAGATTGGCCTGACTTGCCACATGTGCCGACGCCTCTATCGAGCTTGCTATCATTGCCAAGCATAGAGATTTTCGACATCGCATCAGGGCCGTTACCAATCAAGGTCGCGCCTTTGACAGGGGCCCCGATTTTGCCATCTTCAATCAGATAGGCTTCTGAGGCTGAGAAAACGAATTTACCTGAGGTGATATCGACCTGACCGCCCGCAAAATTGGCGGCATAAAGGCCTGATTTTGTTGAGGCGATAATCTCTTCAGGGTCATAATCACCTGATTCCATAAAAGTGTTTGTCATGCGCGGCATTGGCAGATGCGCATAAGATTGTCTGCGCCCATTGCCTGTTGCCTCAACGCCCATCAGGCGGGCATTTTGCCTGTCTTGCATATAGCCTTTTAAGATGCCGTCCTCGATAAGCACATTGCGCGCTGATTTGGTGCCTTCATCATCAATGGTAAGAGACCCGCGCCTGTCGGCGATTGTGCCATCATCAATGACTGTCACCCCTTTGGATGCCACCTGATCGCCAATGCGGCCAGAGAAAACAGAGGTGCCTTTGCGGTTGAAATCACCTTCAAGGCCGTGACCGACGGCTTCGTGCAACATAACGCCTGGCCAGCCTGCGCCAAGTACCACAGGCATCTCACCAGCAGGGGCGGCGATTGAGGAAAGACCTAAATTAGCGAGGCGCAAGGCTTCTTCAATTTCGGCCTGCCAATAGGCTTCTTCCATGAATGAGCCAAGTAATAGCCTGCCACCAGAGCCGCTTGAGCCTGATTCCATGCGGCCGTCTTTTTCAACAACGACAGAGATATTCAAGCGCACCAAAGGTCTGATATCTGCGACACGATAACCGCCTGCGCGGATGATTTGCACGGCCTGCCAAGAGCTGGCAAGGCTGGCGGTCACTTGCTTGACGCGCGGATCCTTGGCTCTTGCGACAGCGTCAATTTCCTGCAACAGCGCGACCTTATCATTAAAAGGGGTCGCATCAAGCGGGTTTTCATCTGTATAAAGAGGCGCGTTCGCAAGCTGGTTAGGCGCAATAGACATCGCGCCAGAATAGCCTGAGGTAACTGATTTCACCGTATCAACCGCACGCGTTAACGCTTGGTGAGAGACCTCGCCTGAATGGGCAAATGTATCTGCCTCACCCATAATGGCGCGCAAGCCAAAGCCGGTTGAATGGTCATAGGTTGAAGATTTCAGCCTGCCATCATCAAAGAGCAACATCTCGCTATGGCATGATTCTAGGAACAAATCGCCATCATCCACACCGGCAAGCGCTGTTTCAACATGTGCAAGGGTCGAATCAAGCGATAGCTGGCTGTCATCGGCAAAAAAGATATCATCTGTCTGGCTAAGGTAATCCATAATCGGCCTATTTAAGCTTGGGTTTGTGGTCTCATCATGTCGTCATCATGACATGACGCTATCATAGATATAGTCATGCTCCACAAAAATTACAGAAGAAGGGCTAAAAAATAGTCAATTTATGACCAAAAGGGCTGAAAACGAGCTTTGTTAGAAAGACTATGCAAAAAATCCGCGACAGGCCGTCGCAGGGGGGGTTTTCATATAGAGAAAAAGGCGTTACAAAAAGGCGCAATTTAATAGCTCATTGCATCCTTTCAATGGTAATTAGGCCAATGGTAGGGTTGGGATCGGAATTAAGACTTAATAATGGGGGAGACGTTATGACGCTGCCAAGCGGAAAGTCTATCTTTTATGTAGTGGCAAGCCTTGCAGGTTTGTTCGCATCGCAAAGCGTATTTGCAGCATTGCCAGAGCCTTGGCAAATTGGCATGCAGCCAGCTGCGGGTTCTATTGCTGAAAAGGCGACAAGCCTTCACAACCTATTGCTTGTGATTATCACAGCAATCTCGGTATTTGTGTTGGCTTTGTTGGTGTATGTGTGTTTGCGCTTCCGTGCGAAGTCAAACCCTGTTGCATCAAAGACGTCTCACAATGTGGTGATTGAGGTTTTATGGACAGTTGTTCCTGTTCTTATCCTTGTGGTTATCGCTGTGCCGTCATTCCGTCTTTTGTATTATTTAGACCAAACAAAAGATACAGATATGGTCATTAAGGTGACAGGGAACCAGTGGTACTGGAACTATGAATATCCTGATGAGCAAATCAGCTTTGATTCATATATGATTGACGAAGCAGATTTGACCGAAGATCAAATCCGTCTTTTGTCAGTTGATAATGAAATGATTGTGCCGGCTGGATCTCGTATCAAGCTGTTGATCACAGGCAATGATGTTATGCATTCATTCTTTGTGCCATCATTGGCGGTTCAGACATACTCAATCGCGGGTCGTATTAACGAAGCGTGGATTGATGTGCCAGAAGAGCCAAAGGCCTATTATGGCCAATGTAACCAGATCTGCGGCGTTAACCACGCCTATATGCCGATCGTGGTGCGCGCATTGCCACAAGATGAATATGATGCCTGGTTGGCATCAGCTAAGCAAGAATTTGCACTTTAATAGCCTCACATAGGGAGAATATGATGAGTGAAGTAGCCCATTCAGCTGACCATGCACACGGTGCCCCACAGGGCTTCGTGCGCCGTTGGCTTTATTCAACAAACCACAAAGATATTGGGACGATGTATATCATCTTCTCAATTATTGCCGCATTTATCGGTGGTGGTTTTTCTGTCTTCATGCGTATGGAGCTAATGGAACCTGGCGTACAATATATGTCAGATGGTCACATGTGGAACGTCTTTACGACCGCGCACGGGCTGATCATGGTGTTCTTTGTCGTGATGCCGGGCCTTATTGGTGGCTTTGGTAACTGGTTTGTGCCGATTATGATTGGCGCACCGGATATGGCGTTCCCGCGTATGAACAACATTTCATTCTGGCTGTTGCCACCGTCATTCATCTTGCTTTTGATGTCTGCCGCGGTTGATGGCGGTGCGGGCGTTGGTTGGACAATCTATCCACCGCTCTCTAACAAGCTTGGCACGCCTGGCATGTCTATGGATTTGGCGATCTTCTCCCTTCACCTTGCTGGTGTATCGTCAATCTTGGGTGCTGCGAACTTTATCACGACCATCTTTAATATGCGTACACCTGGTATGACATTGCATAAGATGCCGTTGTTTGCTTGGGCGATGTTGATCACAGCCTTCTTGCTTCTATTGGCAGTGCCTGTATTGGCGGGCGCGATTACCATGTTGCTAACAGACCGTAACTTTGGGACAACATTCTTTGTACCAGAGGGCGGCGGTGACCCGATTTTGTTCTTGCACCTATTCTGGTTCTTTGG
>DBMZ01000137.1:8350-9049 GCA_002299005.1 Alphaproteobacteria bacterium UBA685
TTCTCATGGATTGCGACAATGTGGGGCGGCTCTATGACGTTCCGCGTGCCGATGCTATGGGCGATTGGCTTTATCTTCTTGTTCACCGTTGGCGGTGTCACAGGTGTGGTATTGGCGAACGCTGGTTTGGACGTTGTTTTGCATAATACTTATTATGTGATTGCGCACTTCCACTATGTCTTGTCGCTTGGTGCGGTCTATGGCTTGTTTGCTGGTTTCTATTACTGGTTCAGCAAGATGACAGGCTATGAGTATTCAGAAGGTCTGGCGAAGTTGCATTTCTGGGTCACATTCATTGGCGTGAATTTGACATTCTTCCCGATGCACTTCCTTGGTCTTGCTGGTATGCCACGTCGCTATATCGACTATCCTGATGCGTTTGCTGGCTGGAACTATGTTGCCTCTATTGGCTCATATATCTCAGCGGCTGGTGCGATTATCTTCTTGATTGTGATTGCTGAAGCATTCATCTCACGTCGTAAAGCAGCGGCTAACCCTTACGGTGAAGGGGCAACAACGTTGGAATGGCAGGTATCTTCTCCGCCGCCATACCATACATTTGATGACCTGCCGAAGGTTAAGTAGTCGAAAAGGCTATCTAAGGTATCTTTGATGTCACAGACACAACAAAACATATCATCATCAGCAGAGCCCTATTATGTGGCTTCTGCTGGTGACTTTTTTCAGCTGATGAAGCCA
>DBMZ01000137.1:9140-16836 GCA_002299005.1 Alphaproteobacteria bacterium UBA685
GTGACGATTTCAACGATATTGCTTGGCGCTATTTCTTTATTTGCTATTGCCGCTGGTGCGGGTGCTTCAGGGGCCATTAATCAATGGTATGACCGCGATATTGATGCGGTTATGAAGCGCACAATGGACCGTCCTATTCCCTCAGGGCGCGTTCAATCAGAAGAAGCCTTGGCCTTGGGTCTGGTTATTTCTGTTCTCTCTGTTTTGCTTTTGAGCTTGTCGTCTAATTTACTAGCAGGCGGCTTATTGGCCTTTACGATTTTCTTTTATGCCGTGATTTATTCTATTTGGCTAAAGCGCCGCACGCCGCAAAATATCGTCATTGGTGGTGCCGCAGGGGCTTTGCCGCCGATGGTTGGTTGGGCCGCTATCACAGGGACGGTCAGCGTTGAATCACTGTTGCTATTTGCGATTATTTTTGTCTGGACGCCGCCTCATTTCTGGGCTTTGGCGCTGGTTAAGAATGATGATTACCAAGCCGCCAATGTGCCAATGTTGCCCGTGGTCGCAGGTGAGCGTGAGACAAAGAATCAGATTTTGATTTATTCACTTGTCCTAGCGCCGCTTGGTGTTCTGCCCTATATCATTGGGATGAGCTCGGTTGCTTATGGCGGTCTATCGGCTGTGTTGGGGGCGGTGTTTGTCCTGAAAGCATGGCAATTAAAACAAGATGACGGCCTTGCACGTGCGATGCCTTTATTCACATTCTCGCTCTATTATCTGACAATTTTATTCTTCGCGCTTATCGCTGATAAATTTGTTCTTGAGCTAATCCACGCGGCCTAATGCAAACAGGCTTACATAAGGGAGCTGATACCATGAGTGATAAGACGCAAGACAAAAAGGTCGCAAGGCCAGAGCCTAAGACTGCGGCAGAAATGCAAGCAATGCGCAAATCGCGCAATTATTGGGTGCTTGGTCTGATTGCAGGCCTTGTGGTGCTATTCTATTTGATTACGATTCTTCGTATGGCAGGAGCCGCTTAAGATATGGCAAAAACTGGTGAAGCCGTCATGACAGATGCATCCCATCGCAATGGTGCGACATTGGCCACTTTGGCCGTTGTTGTGTTTGCGATGGTCGGGCTTGCCTTTGCGTCGGTGCCGCTATACCGCCTATTTTGTCAGGTAACAGGCTTTGGTGGCACAACACAAGTGGCACAAGCAGCGCCAGAGACTGCCTCGCTGGCATTGCCGCCTGTGACGGTGCGCTTTGATGCCAATGTGAACCCGAAATTGCCATGGAAGTTTGAACCTGTGACAGCGCCGGTAAGCTTGGTGCCTGGTGAAGAGGTCATGGTTTATTACCGTGCGACAAATTTAGCTGATGTCCCGACAAGTGGCACAGCGACCTTTAATGTGACACCGCAAAAAGCGGGGCCATATTTTATGAAGATTGAGTGCTTCTGTTTTACCGAACAGACACTCGGTGTGGGTGAATCGATTGATATGCCTGTGTCCTTTTTCTTGGATCCAGATATCAGAGTCGATGAAAATACAAAGGATGTTGATGAGGTTGTCTTGTCTTACACATTCTTTGCAGATATTAGTTAAGGCTATTTTGTGCCCGGCATGGGACCGGGGGGGAAAACACGAAGGAGATCAAAATGAGTGGAGCTCAAAAACATCCTTACCATCTGGTAGAACCTAGCCCGTGGCCGGCATTTGGCTCAGCCGCAGGTTTTGTGGCTGCGATTGGCGCTGCGATGTATATGCATGAGCGTGAATATGGCGCCCATATCCTTGGCGCAGGCCTTGGTTTGGTTATTTTGACCATGTTCATGTGGTGGCGTGATGTCATCAGAGAAGCTGAATATCAAGGTCACCATACACCGATCGTTCAGATTGGTATGCGCTATGGCATGATGTTGTTTATCGCCTCTGAGGTGATGTTCTTCGTCGCGTTCTTCTGGGCATTCTTTGATTCTGCCTTCTTCCCGGTTGGTGGGGTTTGGCCGCCAGAGGGTATTATTACGTTCGACCCGTTTGATTTGCCGCTGATTAACACATTGGTGCTATTGCTATCAGGTTGTACTGTGACATGGGCGCATCATGCGATTTTAGAGAATAACCGTCGTGACTTTACGATTGGCCTATCACTCACAGTGGTGCTAGGCGCGTTATTCACAGCGCTTCAAATCCTCGAATATAGCCACGCACCATTTGGCTTTACTGACGGCATCTATCCTTCAGTGTTCTATATGGCGACAGGTTTCCACGGTTTCCACGTTTTTGTTGGCACGCTATTCTTGGCCGTGTGCCTTATCCGTGGCATGAAAGGTCACTTCACAGCAGACCAGCATTTCGGCTTCGAAGCGGCTGCTTGGTACTGGCACTTTGTTGATGTTGTATGGCTGTTCTTGTTTGTGGCGGTCTATTGGTGGGGCGGTTGATCCTGACCTCTCCATAATGATATAAGTTCAGGGGCCAGCCGCAAATTGTTGGCCCCTTTTTCATTTTTTACCAAAGCTTTGCTTTTAAGGAAGATATCGTCTTATGATGTTCCGCCCGCTTTTATGGCCTACGCTTTTCGCCGTTCCTGCTTTGATTGTCTTGCTGATGCTTGGCACTTGGCAAGTGAACCGCTTGCACTGGAAAACTGCGTTGATTGACGAGTTCAAAGCACGTTCGACGGCTGAGGCTATTTACCCATCATTTGACGGTGCGCCGATTGAGTTTCAGCGTGTGAGCCTGCAAGGGCGCTATGTGCATGATGAGACAGTGTATCTGACAGGTCGCACCTATGAGGGCAATGCCGGCTTTCATGTTGTAACAGCCTTTGAGAGCGCGCGTGGTGATATGTTCTTTGTCAATCGAGGCTGGGTCTCTGAGGCTTACCGTGAGCCTGAGAAGCGGGCCTTTTCAATGAGTGAAGATAGCTTCCAGCTTGAAGGCATTATCCGCCTTGCGCAACGACAAGGCAGCTTTGTGCCTGATAATGAGCCGGCGCGCGGTTTTTGGTTCACTATGAAGCCAGATGAGGTTGCCGCTCATTTAGCGCTGCCGGATGCAAAGCAAAGCTATTATATCGATGCCATTCGCAATGAGGGCGAAGAGATTACGCTCCCGATTGCGGCAGAGGTAAAGATTGATGTGCGCAATTCGCATCTAAATTATGCCGTGACATGGTATGGAATCGCCTTGTCTTTGTTGGGCGTTTATTTTGCCTTTCACTATTCAAACGGCCGCCTGCGATTTGGCAAAAAAGACCAAGCTGACGATGAAAGCTAAGTGAGGCTTATAGACATGGAATATATTAGCACCAGAGGCCAAGACGGCCCCCTATCTTATGAGCAGGCATTGCTTAACGGCTTGGCACGTGATGGCGGCCTGTATTTGCCGACAAGCTGGCCGAAATTTACCAAAGCTGAAATCGCCTCGATGAAGGGGCTTAGCTATGCCGAGCTAGCGGCGCGCATTATGGCACCTTTTACCCAAGGTGAGGTCAGCGAAGATGAATTGCGCGTGATGGCAGAAGATGCCTATAGCGGCTTTACGCACCCTGATGTGGCGCCTCTGACAAGCTTGCATGAAGATAATCTGCATGTGCTAGAGCTGTTTTCTGGCCCTACGATCGCGTTTAAAGATTATGCGATGCAGTTTCTATCACGCGCCTTTGACCGGGCGTTGAAATCAGCTGGTAAGCGTGCGGTGATTTTGGGCGCGACCTCTGGTGATACAGGGTCTGCCGCGCTTGAAGCCTTTAAGGGGCGCGAGGCGGTGGATGTGTTTATCCTATTTCCTGAAGGGCGCGTCTCGCCTGTTCAGCAAAAGCAGATGACATCTGTGAAGGCAGATGGGGCGCATGCCATCGCGCTAAAGGGTGATTTTGATGATTGTCAGGCGTTGGTCAAAGCGGCCTTTAATGATGGCGATTTCAGAGATAAGGTTGGCCTATCAGCGGTAAATTCTATCAATTGGGCACGGCTGATGCCGCAGGTGGTTTATTATTTTGCCTCTGCCCTAAAGGTAGGCGCGCCTGAAAAATCTGTCGCCTTTTCTGTGCCAACAGGTAATTTCGGTAATGTGTTTGCCGGTTGGGTCGCAAGCCAAATGGGCTTGCCGATTGAGAAATTCATCGTTGCCTCAAATCGCAATGACATCCTGACACGCTTTTTCGAATCAGGCGTGATGGCGCGTGATGGGGTGAACCCGTCCTTGAGCCCATCTATGGATATTCAAGTCTCATCGAACTTTGAGCGTCTGTTGTTTGAGATGCTTGGCCGTGATGGCAAGGCGACAGCCGCGCTGATGGCACAATTTGCGCAAACAGGCACGTTTGATGTGGCCCCTGAGGTCATGGATGCGATGCAAGCGAAATTTGCCGCCTATCGTCTGGATGATGAAGGTACTTTGGCAGAGATTAAGCGGACCAAAGAGACCTATAATATGGTGATTGACCCCCATTCAGCCGTGGGCCTTTATGGCGCAAGGATGGCGCGTGAACAGGGGCTTGTTGGCGATGATGTGCCGATTATCGCGCTTGCCTGTGCGCATCCGGCCAAATTCCCAGATGCGGTCACCAAAGGGTCAGGCACAGTGCCAGAACTGCCTGCGCATTTGGCTGATTTGATGGAACGCACAGAGCATTTTGAAATTGTTGATAATGATTTGGCAAAGGTGCAAGAACATTTGCTTGCCACAAGGCGCGGCGCATGAGTGCCCAAATCTCAACCCTTGAAGGGGGGCTGACGGTCGCTAGCCTGAACATGCCTGGTGCGCATTCGGTGAATGTCGGCATTTGGATTAAAGCTGGTGGACGTGATGAGCTGGCGGGCGAAAATGGCATTGCGCATATGTTAGAACATATGGCGTTTAAGGGCACAAATAGCCGGACGGCGCGTGATATCGCGGTTGAGGTCGAATCGCTTGGCGGCTATATGAACGCCCATACAGCGCGTGAAGAGACCGCCTATTATATCCGCATCATGCCAGAGCATATGCCATTGGCCGTTGATGTGCTGTTTGATATTTTGAACGATTCGACCATGCCCGAAGAAGAGATTGAGCGTGAGCGCGGCGTGATCTTGCAAGAGATTGGCCAATCGCTTGATACGCCTGATGATGTGGTGTTTGAGAATTTCTCAGCCGCCTCTTATCAAGGTCATAAGCTTGGTGATTCTATCCTTGGCACAGCCGAGAGCGTATCTGGTTTTAGCCGTGATGATTTGGCGCGTTTTATGGCCCGCTATTATGGCAGTGATCAGATGATCTTATGCGCCACAGGGGCGGTGCGCCATGATGAGCTTATCGCACAGGCAGAGCGTCATCTGGGCAATATTCGCCAAGCTGAGATGCCAAAGCGCACAGTGCCAACATGGACAGGTGGGCGGATTATTGAGACGCGCAAATTGGAACAAAGCCATGTTATCGTTGGCCTATCTGCGCCGGCGGCAACCGATGGTGACCGTTATGCGATGATGCTGTTATCGAACCTTTATGGCGGCGGCATGGCCTCGCGGTTGTTCCAGCAGGTACGTGAACAGCGTGGTCTTTGTTATTCGATTTTCTCTTTTGCCCAAATGTTCTCTGATGCAGGTGTGTTTGGGATCTATGCTGGCACAGCCGCAGAAGATGTTGATGAGATGCTGACCGTCTCGTGTGCGGCACTGCAAGATATGAAGCATGATATCAGCGATGATGAGGTTGAGCGCGGCAAGTCACAAATGCGGGCGGCGATTTTGATGGGGCAGGAATCAGTCTCTGGCATGACAGATTCTATGGCGCGTCAATTGCTGTTATTCGGCCATGTGCGCGCACCGCAAGATATCGCAGATAGCGTCAATGCGCTTGGCAAGGATGATGTTGTGCGCGTGATTAATCGCCTGACCAGCCATGCCACACCGGCTGTCTCTGTCATTGGCCCGTCTGACAAGGTGATGAGCAATGATAGGTTAAAGGGGCTGTTGGCTTAAAAGGGGACTTACGCAGAACCCGGGTACGGCGATAGGGTGGCGGCGTTAAAGCCTGATTGCACAAAGCAACGCTCCCATAGGCCCTCTGCAGGTGTTGTGAAGATAAATTCTTGCGTGGCGCTCATATGGAACCACAGACCTTCACGCAATTCAGCCTCAAGCTGGCCCTTATCCCAGCCTGCATAGCCAAGCATGATGCGGTGATGGCATGGGCCTGTGCCTGCGGCGATTTCATTGATCATCGATACTTGCACAGACATGCCCATATCATCGCCAAGCGGCAGGCTATCGGGGAGCATTTGATCAGCTGAATGAAGCACAAAGCCGCGGCCGCTCTCGACAGGACCGCCGGCATAGATAGGCAGATCGCCGTCAAAAAAAGCCTGCTTTAGCTTCAGCTTTGAGCGCAAGGCGTTGAGGTCTAAATGCGGCAAGACCTTGTTAATCACAAGCCCCATCGCCGCCTCATTATCATGCTGGCACATCAAGATAACGCTTTGTTTAAAGCGGTCATCATCAATATGCGGCATCGCGACCAGCAATTGGCCACGAATAGAGTTCAAAATTTCGACATTTTTGGTTATCATACTGAACGTCTCATCAGAAGTCTGATAGGATGAGGCAACATTTGTTGCGGGGCTTGTCAGTATTTAAGGCCGATTCATCTTCAGACGCAAATAAAGAGCGATAAAAATGCGCATTTTACCTATTCTTCTCATCCTATTGGCGCAAATGGCCTTTGTCCAAAGCGCAAAGGCGGCTGAAAGCGCGTGGTTTGATGGTGAATTTGCAAAGATGCGCCTGATTAGCGCAAGTGAGACTGCTGGTGCATCTGGCACGCTGTCGCTTGGGCTTGAGATTGTGTTGGATGAAGGCTGGAAGACCTATTGGCGCACCCCTGGTGATGCCGGCTTGCCAGCCCAGATAATGCTTGATCCGATTGCTATGAGCGGCGCCGAAGCGGTGCTTCATTACCCGTTACCAAAGCGGTTTTCTCTGTTTGATCTTGATACATTCGGTTATGCCAATCGCGTGATTTTGCCCGTTGATTTAACCCTTGGCGCGGCGTTTCAAGCCACAAATATCGTGCTGACCGCAGAGGCACTTGTTTGCGCTGATATTTGTGTGCCTATCGCTGGTGAGTTAAAGCTATCGCTGGCAGAAGGGCCGCTTGTTGCCTCTATCTATGGGCAGGAATTGGCCAAGATAAGGGCGCAATTGCCAAAGCAAAAGCGCGATGCGCTCGCCCTTTATCAAGCGCCTGCCGCGTATGATGCTAAAGGGCAGGGGCATTTGGTTGCCCGCCTATCTGAGGCGTCTGATGTGGTGGATATTCTGGTTGAAGGCCTAGAGGGGGCCAGCTTTGCAGCGCCCGTCCAACAGCTGGATGGCAGTTACCTTATCAAGCATATTGGCGGCTCATCAAAGCCGGCTATTGGCGAGCGCATGACGCTGACCATTGATGATGGCGCGATAGGGTATGAGACATCTGTGCAGGTGCAAGCGGCAAGTGGCTTGCCTGATATAGAGGGGCAAAACCTGTCTGCCGCCTCATTGCCCTATTGGCTGATTGCGCTAATCGGCGGCTTTATTTTGAATTTCATGCCTTGTGTACTGCCTGTTCTATCCTTGAAAGTCGCGTCTGTTCTGTCGCTTGGTGGCACCGCGCCGGCACGTATAAGAGCGCGCTTTTTGATGAGTGCGGCAGGGATTATCGCCTCATTTGGTCTGCTAGCACTATTCTTGCAGATTTTGCGTGCCTTTGGCGGGCAGGTTGGCTGG
>DBMZ01000087.1 GCA_002299005.1 Alphaproteobacteria bacterium UBA685
ACCCACATGCCTCACCCACATGGCGGAAAACAAGATGGCCGAGCCTTGTGCCACGCGCCTTATTACGGTTCTCTTTAAGGCAGGTTTAACAATCATGAAAGGAGGTGGTCCAATGTCTAATGTTGCGATCCTTAAAACATCAGCTGGCTTTGTAACTTTATCTGAGGAGCAATCTTCTCTGAAAGGTGCCAGCCACGTTTAGGTGACTGATACGATCAAGCACCAAACAAAGCGATGTTTGTGTGATTACAAGATGAGAAAGGCACCCTTTTCGATATAGGGTGCCTTTTTTTATGGGCTCGAAACCCGCCCCTTATTGCGCCAATGCCCATAGGACAACCGCGACCGTCAATAAGATAAGCGAGCGATTTAACAAAAGGCTTGTGCCCATTTGGGTCTTTAACAACGCCCCTGCCCAACACCACAAGCCGTGAAAGACAATCTGGGCAACAAAAAAGCTCAAAGGGGCAAGGGCATAACGCTCAAAGGCTGTATCAAACCCCACAATAAATTGCGTATAAGCAAGAGACGCCATCACCCATGCTTTGGGGTTGAGGGGATGGACCACGAGACCTTGCAAAAACCGCATTGGCGCGATTTTCTGTGCGCCCTTGCCGCCATTATGCCACCCACGAAAAGCGAGATAACAGAGATAAGCCGCTGAGATAAATGAGAAAATTGTCGCCGCCAGAGGCACAGAGACTAACACCGCGCCAAAGCCAAAGCTGATCGCAAAATTCACAACCAGCGCGCCCCCAAGCAGGCCACCCAAAAAGCCCATATTCGCCCGAAAGCCATAGGCCGCCCCTGCGGACATAGCCAGCAAATTAGCTGGCCCCGGCGTGCCTACCATCAAACTAATAAATGCCCATAGACCAAAATAGGGGGCGAGTGTGTCAAATATCAGCATGATTATTTGGGCGCCGTGCGATACGGCTCTTCAAAATCAAGAAACACATCCTCAGCCAGCGCATCCTTATACCAGCTTTGCACCGCCTCATGCGATAAGACACGCGCCTGATAGGCCGCTAGCGTCTTTGAGACTGGCAAGCCATAGGTCTGAATACGCGTCATCACAGGCGCATAAAACGCATCTGCGGCAGTAAAATCACCAAACAAATACCCCTCACCCAGATAAGGCGCAAATAATGTCTCAAGGCGCGCCATATCATCACGCAGCCCCTTATGCTCAGCATATAATCGCTTGCCGACATCTGTCAAATCAACCCCGATATTCATCAGGCAATGCGTGCGCAAGTCTGAAAAGCCTGAATGCATGATAGCGGCCAATTCGCGCGCTTTTGCACGGGCAAGCCGCTCTTCTGGCCAAATGCCTGCCTCTGGATAGGCCTCATACAGATAGTCAGCAATCGCAAGGCTATCACCGATGAGCGTGCCCTCTGCCGCCAAGGCTGGCACGGTGGCAGACGCATGGAGGCCTGCCATCGTCTTTTTGAACTCATGATGCGCGTCAAACCCATCAAAGGGCACAAGGATTTCTTCAAAATCAATCCCGCAAGCACGCAGTAAAACCCATGGCCGCATGGACCAAGAGGAATATGTTTTATTGCCGATATAGAGCTTCATAAGCCGTCCTTTCCCCCACCGCCTTTGCGGCTAGTGGTCTTTGTGTGATGTGTGACCGTCTTGCCAAAATGGCACCATCGCATGCCACACCCCATCGCGCAAAAAGCGATGATAACATGCGGCCACAATATGGATGCCGATAAACCAATAGCTTGCGAGGACAAATAATTCATGCAGGCCCACCACGCCTTGGATTAACCAGCCATCCTCAAAACCAAGCCAAAAGACCAGCCCTATCAGCAAACCTGAGAGCGCAATGCCCGCAAGGCTTACATACATGGCGCCATGCACAATCCGTGCCGCCAGCTTTTGGACAGGGGGCGTTGTGGCTGGCAAGGCAGATGTTTGCGTGCGCTTCATATAGGCAAAACGCACCCCTAGCAGGAGGACAAACACCCCGGCAAAGACGACCTCAAAGCGCAGAAGATCGCTATCTGCCAGCTGGTCAAGATCATCAATCTGCTTTGCCACCCCATAGGCAAACAGCCCCACAAACCCCCAATGAAACAGCTTCGCCAGACGACTATAATGGGCGCTAGGCTGCGGGGGTGATGTATCGCTCATAAACAACTCTCCGGGGGCTTTGTGTCTATAAGCTAAAGCCTAGCGCATAAACGCCGCTAGCGACAATCGGAAATGGGGCTGGGGTGCTGGGCGGTGTTTTGGATATTTGCTTATTTGTTCGTATGATCCACTACGTATTGTCTCCAACCCGCCTTTTTCTTACCCCCCTTTGAAAACATAGCAATTTCGATTTCCTCACTAGATGTATTGAGCTTGGATGCTAATTCTTTTACGTAGCTACAATAAGTTTCATAGTTCTTAACGCAATTCCACTTGTTAACTTGGCCGGCGTCAGAGAGGTAAACTATATTTTCACCTGTAAGCAAATTAATAGATTTAGATGTCCACTGATCCATAATGTAGCCATTATGAGACGGCTCGCAAAAGAAGATTAGCTTTGTAAAATATGCGGCCCCCATACCCAGTGGTTTGGGCTGTTTCCAAATTTGATCAAAACGCTTATAGGCGTCGAAAGGTGTCAAAATATCAGAGCGCATATCTCTTATAATTGGCTCTATTTCTTTGAAGCGATTAAATAACATGACGCCATGATTTCTTCTTTGCACTCCCCAAGCCATAATCGCCACCGCGCATTCCCAGTCTCTCCACCCGCTTTCGAATTGGCATAATTCTTTTAACTGGGTACGTGTCATTTGACCCTGCGGAAGCTCGGTAACTGGATAATTTTTGTCTAATTGCGGTGACACATCCCCCCACCACTTTTTGATATCAAAACCAACTAATTGTTCTTTTTTCGTTGCATCGGGCAGATGCCGACAAAAAACCTCTAAATGCTCTTCTACAAATGCATTCATCTCTCTTCCCCTCCCAAATAATTTTGCCGCAAACACACAGCTTTACGCGCGTCTTTTAGGACGCGGCACTAATGCACCGTTACAATTTGGACAAATATGGTCTGTTGCCTTTGCGCAATTCGGGCAAAAGGTGCATTCAAATGTGCATATCAACGCATCTGCTTCATGCGATAAATCCGCACCACATGTCTGACA
>DBMZ01000148.1:0-5150 GCA_002299005.1 Alphaproteobacteria bacterium UBA685
AGGACTTATTTTCAGGACTTTTATTCAGGCGATAAACGTGACCGCAAAGACGCCCCAAATTGATGTAATCATTCTTGCCGCAGGCCTATCACGTCGGATGGGCTCATTGCGCAAACAATATCAAGAGATTGACGGCGTGCCTGTCTATCAGCGCGCAATCGCTAGCTTTAGAGACCATCAGGCCATCGGGCAGATTATTCTTGTTGTCCCAGAAGATGATTTTGCCGAAATCAAAGCACGTCACAGCGATGAGGCGCTCACCATCACAATTGGCGGCGCTGAACGCCATGATTCAGTTGCCTGCGGCCTTGAAGCCTTAGCAGGACTAGGCGCCGGCCATGCGCCTTATATCGCGATACATGACGCGGCTAGGCCGACTGTGCCCGCCCATGTGATTGACAAGGCCCTTGCGATGCTAGGCGATGATGTGAAGGCTGTGATACCTGTATTGCCTGTCGCTGATACGATTAAGCAGATTGATGCCAGCCAATTACAATCTAGGTCTCAAACCGTATCACGAACATTAGACCGCTCTTTATTGCGCCGCGTTCAGACACCGCAAATCTTCGCGGCCGCGCTGATTAGAGACTTACATGCGAAGGCTGATTATCACACCCTCGCCCCGACAGATGATGCTAGTCTTGCTGAGGCGGCAGGTATTGCTGTGCATATGATTGACGGTGATGAGGCACTTGCTAAATTAACATGGCCGTCTGATTTAACCAATATGAGAGCCGCACTTATGAGACCCCCAAACACTATCCAACAATCGCGCACAGGCACAGGCTTTGATGTTCATCGTTTTAAGGATAGCACCAACGATAGCACTGGCCCCATAATGATTTGCGGGCTAGCGGTTGAACATGACCGGGAACTTGAGGCGCATTCAGATGGTGATGTTGGCATTCACGCGCTATGTGATGCGATATTTGGCGCATTATGTGATGGTGATATAGGGATGCACTTCCCGCCAAGTGATGCGCAATGGCGTGATGCTTCTTCAGACCAATTTTTAACCTATGCGGTTGATAAGATTGCCAAAGCAGGTGGTCATTTGGTGCATGTAGACGTCACCATCTTGTGTGAGCGTCCCAAGATTGGCCCGCACCGTGATGCGATGCGCGCCATTCTGGCTGATTTATGTGGCTTGCCGCTATCGGCTGTGTCTGTCAAAGCGACCACGACCGAACGCCTTGGCTTTACGGGGCGCGGTGATGGCATTGCCGCACAGGCGGCCGCGACAATTACCCTTCCGCCCGCTCTTTAAACAACTATCAAGCAGGTCATTATGATTAAAATCGCACAATTCATTGCCACTCTTGGCCCCATTGGCACAAGCTTGCCTGCCCCCGGCACATTTGGGTCTGCCACAGCGCTTATCGCGGGTTATTTCATCTTGTCAGCCGGCTGGTTATGGCTGGCAGGCGCGACTTTGGCGGCATTGTTTATCGGCATTTGGGCGTCTTCTGTCTATGAGGTGCATTCAGGCAAAAAAGACGCATCAGAGGTGATCATTGATGAGGTGGCAGGCCAATGGTCTGTCCTTCTTGTCGCGCCTTTGAGCCTGCCGGGCTTCTTGGCCGCCTTTTTGCTCTTCCGCTTCTTTGATATCACCAAGCCCTTTCCTGTCAACAAAGCAGAAGCGCTAGAAGGTGGTCTTGGCGTCATGGCAGATGATATGGTGGCAGGCTTTTTGGCAGGCGTCGGCCTTATCGCGCTTATGGCAAGCGGTGTGATTGCCCCCCAATAGAGAAACGGACAGATAATTATGAGCAACCTTGCAACACAGCTTATTGAAAAATTATCGGCCAAAGGATGGCAGATAAGAGCGGCTGAATCTTGCACGGCTGGCTTAATCATGGCAGAGCTGACCAGCATTTCAGGCGCATCTGCTGTGGTTGATAGAGGATTTGTGACCTATAGCAATGAAGCCAAGCGGGACATGCTAGGCGTGCAAGAAGAGACTTTGAAGATTTATGGCGCTGTCTCAGCTGAAACCGCCTTTGAAATGGTCAAAGGGTGCGCCGCACATAGCGCCACCCCCTCTGCGGCTTTATCTGTGACAGGGGTTGCGGGGCCAAATGGTGGCACAAAAGATAAACCCGTTGGCACCGTCTGGATTGGCACATTGGTGCCGCATAAAGACCCTTTGGTGAAGCATTACCTGTTTTCGGGCAACAGAGATGATGTGCGCGCACAAACGGTTCAGGCCGCGCTTACCCAGCTGATTGGCTTACTTGACTAGCCTAAACCTGCCTCAATCAACTTCTGGCCATAAAGCGCATTTGCCCGCGCTTCAAACGCCCCGACCATGCGCTTAACCGCTTCTGTAAACAGGCTCTCAATAACGGTTTGCAAGATGCGTGAGTTAAATTCGAAATCAACATAGAAATCAATCTCGCACCCCTGCTCATGCGGCAGAAACCGCCATGTATTGCTGAGATATTTAAACGGGCCTTCAGCGTATTTGACGTGAATTTCCATCGCCTCTTCATCTAATTGAACGTGCGAGGTAAAACGCTCTTTGAACATCTGAAAGCCAATAATCAAATCAGCCACAAGCTTATCATCATCGCGGCTTCTTATCCTTGACGCCAAGCACCACGGCAAAAATTCAGGGTATTTTGCTACATCTGCCACAAGCGCATAAAGCTGTTCTGGCTGGTGGCTTAGCACGCGCCTTTCAGCATGTTGTGTCATGAACGGCCTGCCAATTTTGCCTCACGCGCCGCGCGCAAGGCGGCAAAATCTGCGTCTGCGTGATAAGATGAACGTGTAAGCGGTGTCGATGACATCATCAAAAAGCCCTTCGATTGCCCTTGTGTGGCATAGGCTTCAAACTGTTCTGGTGTCACAAACCTGTCAACAACCGCGTGTTTTGGCGTTGGCTGTAGATACTGGCCGATGGTCATGAAATCCACATCTGCGGCGCGTAAATCATCCATTAATTGCCCCACCTCGCCATCTTCCTCACCAAGCCCGACCATAATGCCTGATTTGGTGAAAATAGACGGATCGAGGCGCTTTACATCTGCCAGAATTTGCAATGAATGAAAATAACGCGCACCGGGGCGAATTGACGGATATAGGCGCGGTACAGTCTCAAGATTATGGTTAAACACATCAGGACGCGCGGCCACAACAACCTCTAAGGCACCGTCTTTACGCAAAAAATCTGGCGTTAGAATCTCAATCGTTGTGAGCGGTGATGCCGCTCTAATCGCGGTGATAGTTTGGGCGAAATGCTCTGCCCCGCCATCATCTAGATCGTCTCTGTCAACAGAGGTAATCACCACATGGCTCAAATTCAAAGTTGCCACCGCTTGCGCGACATTCTCTGGCTCATGCGGGTCAAGCAAATCAGGGCGGCCTGTGGCGACATTACAAAAGGCACAGGCTCTTGTGCAGACAGAGCCCAAAATCATCATCGTGGCATGCTTATTCGCCCAGCATTCGCCAATATTCGGGCAAGCGGCCTCTTCACAAACGGTGACCAGATTGAGATCACGCATCAATTCACGCGTCTCATTAAAGGCATCTGATGTTGGCGCTTTCACGCGCAACCAATCAGGGCGTTGTGGTTGAGGTCTGTCAGGGTTACGCCTCTTTTCAGGATGACGTTCTGCCCCTAATTTGACATTTGGAGATGGCATATCTGCCCCTTTTAATCAAAAACCGCTTTTATGCGTCGCGCACCTTAGAAATGGATCGCTCTATCATAGGCGTCAAGTACAGATTCATGCATTGCTTCAGATAATGTTGGATGCGGGAAGATTGTCTGCATCAACTCAACTTCTGTTGTCTCAAGCGTTCTGGCAATCGCATAGCCTTGGATCATCTCTGTGACCTCAGGGCCTATCATATGCGCGCCAAGCAATTCGCCTGTTTTCGCATCAAAAATCGTCTTAATCATGCCCTCATCATCGCCAAGCGCGATGGCCTTACCATTGGCAAGGAACGGGAAGCGACCAACCTTGATCTCTTTGCCTGATTTTTTAGCCGCATCTTCGGTTAGGCCAACAGAGGCAATTTGCGGGCGACAATAGGTACAGCCCGGCACAGTATTATCACCAATAGCATGAACATCTTTGGCACCGGCAATCTTTTCAACACAGATAATGCCCTCATGGCTTGCTTTGTGCGCAAGCCAAGGCGCGCCTGTCACATCACCGATTGCATAGACACCAGCCTCACCTGTCGCGCCATAGCCATCTGTTACGATATGACCGCGGTCGATTTTAACCTTTGTGCCTTCAAGACCCAAATTCTCAGAATTACCGACAATACCAATCGCCATGATAACGCGCTCAGCCTTGAGTGTCTGAACCTTGCCTTTAACATCAATCGTGGCTGTGACAATATCTTTGGTTTTTTCAAGCTTTTGCAATTTGGCAGAGGTCAAAATGCTCATACCGCGCTTTTCAAACGCTTTATGCGCCATCGCTGAGATTTCTGAATCTTCGGCGTTCAAAATACGGTCCATAGCTTCCACCACAGTGACCTCAACGCCCATATCACGATAGAAGCTGGCAAATTCGATGCCAATCGCACCAGACCCCACAACAATCAGCGATTTTGGCATAGTCTGTGGCACCATCGCGTCACGATAGGTCACGATTTGATTGCCATCTGCTTCCATATTGGGGATTTGACGCGCTCTTGCGCCTGTTGCGATGATGACATGCTTGGCAGTGATATCTTGGGCTTTGTCGCCTGATATGCTGACAAGTCGCTTGCCATTGGCTGTGCCTTTTAACTTGGCAACACCCTCGATAACTTCGACCTTATTCTTCTTCAAAAGATGCGCGACGCCGCCTGATAGACGGTTTGCAACACCGCGCGAGCGTTCAACAACCTTGGCAAGATTGACTTTGACTTCACCTGTGACCTCAATGCCATAATCGGATAGATGCTCAAGATTATGACGCAATTCTGCCGCTCGAAGAAGCGCTTTTGTTGGGATACAGCCCCAATTCAAACAGATGCCGCCGAGATGTTCTTTTTCAATCACGGCCGCCTTCATGCCAAGCTGTGAGGCACGAATTGCTGCCACATAGCCGCCAGGGCCACCGCCAATTACCACTACATCAAAGTCTTTTGCATTTGCCATTTTATTCGCCATTCTTCTTGTTATCAAACAAGCATTAACA
>DBMZ01000148.1:5253-10006 GCA_002299005.1 Alphaproteobacteria bacterium UBA685
ATCAAACAAGCATTAACACTGGGTTTTCAATCAGCTCTTTAAAGACCTGAAGCCATTGTGCACCAAGCGCACCATCAACCACACGGTGGTCAGCTGATAGGGTCACACTCATCACCGTTGCCACGGCCAATTGACCATCTTTGACCACAGGACGTTGCTCGCCCGCACCAACGGCCAAGATAGCCCCTTGTGGCGGGTTAATCACTGCGGCAAATTCTTTGATGCCAAACATCCCCAAATTAGAGATGGTAAAGGTACCGCCGGCATAGGCAGATGGTGGCAATGTGCCATCACGTGCTTGGCTGGCAAGCTGTTTAGAGATAGATGAAATCTCAGCAAGGCCCTTTGTCTGTGCGGCAGGGATAACAGGTGTTACCAAGCCGCCATCAAGCGCAACCGCGATACACACATCCGCATTGGCAAAATAGCGGCAACCATCTGCTTCGAATGAGCCATTTACATCTGGCACCTTCATCAACGCATGCGCGGCGGCGCGGACAATCATATCATTGACCGAGATTTTAACGCCCTCACCTGCACTTGCATTCATTGCTTTACGCGCGGCCAAAAGACCATCAATCTCACAATCAATTGTAAGATAGAAATGAGGCGCGTTCTGCTTTGATTCAGTCAAGCGTGCCGCGATCGTGCGACGCATAGCAGTATGTGGCACAAAGCGATCTTCTGCCGATGGGCTTGCCACTGGCAAAGCCTGTGCTGAGGCAGATGCTGGTGCTGATACGCCTTGTGATAGGGCTGTTTCAACATCATGTTTGATAATACGGCCATTTGGGCCTGTGCCTTTAATGCCATCAAGCGGCAACTCATTTTGCGCCGCGATACGTCTTGCAAGCGGGCTTGCAAACAGACGTGAGGCAGGCGCGCTAGGCGCGGCGGCCATAGCTGGTGCAGGTGCCATAGCTGGTGCCTGTGCAGGTGCAGGTGCTGGCGTCTCTGATACGGGTGCTGCTGGTGCTGCTTCTGCTGGTGCGGCTTCTGTTGGCGCTGTATCATTAAGGCTAAGAGAGGCAGGATCTTCCCCCTCTTCTGCCAAAATAGCTATCACCGCATTCACTGGCACATTCTGCGCACCAGCTTCAACAGCGATAACAGCCACAATGCCCTCATCAATCGCTTCGACTTCCATCGTTGCCTTATCAGTTTCGATCTCGGCAATCACATCACCTGAACGCACCTCATCACCTTCTTTGACAAGCCATCTGGCAAGGGTGCCATCTGTCATTGTCGGCGAAAGGGCTGGCATCTTAATAGAAACAGACATCTTAACGGCCTCCTTCGCGATAACAGGCTTTGTGAACAGCTTGCAAAATCTCATCAACTTGCGGCAATGCCAGCTTTTCTAGATTTTCAGCATAAGGCATTGGCACATCTTTGCCCGTCACACGCTCAACAGGCGCATCGAGATAATCGAAGCAATGTTCCATGATTTGCATCGCGATCTCAGAGCTGACACCTGCAAATGGGAAGCCTTCTTCGGTACAGACAAGATGATTTGTCTTTCTAACAGACGCCGTGATTGTCTCAACATCCAATGGGCGGATGGTGCGTAAATCAATGACCTCTGCCGAAATGCCTTGTTGGGCCAGAGCTTCAGCGGCTTCAAGCGCACGGCCTACCATGATTGAAAAGGCTGTGATGGTCACATCTGTGCCTTCACGCACAACTTTAGCCTTGCCAATTGGCACCGTCCAATCATCATGATCTGGCACTTCAAAAGACTGGCCATACATGACTTCATTTTCCAAGAAAATAACCGGATTTGGATCTCTGATAGCTGACTTTAACAAGCCCTTCGCATCTGCCGCTGACCAAGGTGATACCACCTTTAGGCCCGGGCAATGTGCATACCAACTTGCATAGCATTGTGAGTGCTGTGCCGCGACACGGCTCGCCGCGCCGTTCGGGCCACGGAAGACAATCGGACAACCCATCTGACCACCAGACATATACAAAGTCTTAGCGGCAGAATTGATAATATGATCAATGGCTTGCATAGAGAAGTTGAACGTCATAAATTCGATGATCGGACGCAATTCACCAAAGGCGGCGCCGACACCTAGACCGGCAAAACCATGTTCGGTAATCGGCGTATCAATCACGCGCTTATCTGAAAATTCATCAAGCAGACCTTGCGTGACCTTATAGGCGCCCTGATATTCAGCGACCTCTTCCCCCATCACAAAGACACGCTCATCATCACGCATTTCTTCGGCCATCGCATCACGCAAGGCTTCACGCACAGTCATCGTCTTTGTCGGGCCATCCCAGTCAAGCTCTTCTGCGATTTGGGCTACGACCGGTGCGGCAGGAACAGCTGGTGCTTGTGGTGCGGCTTCTGCAACCTGCAAAGCGGCAGGTGCTTCAGATGACGCATCACTGTTATCTGCCGCGGCATCTGCTGTGTTATTTTCTGTGTCATCATCACCAGATAGGCGCGCAATCACACTGCCCACAGCGATGTTATCAGTGCCTTCAGCAACCAAAATCTCAGTCACAACACCTTCATCAACCGCTTCAACTTCCATTGTTGCTTTATCTGTTTCGATCTCAGCCAACAAATCGCCTGATTTAATTTCATCACCTTGTTTAACCAACCATCGTGACAAACGACCTTCTGTCATTGTCGGAGACAAAGCAGGCATTTTAATTTCAATAGCCATGTTAGATTTATCCTTCCTTCAATGCCGCTCTAGGCGTTTTCAACAAGGATGTCTGTATAAAGCTCATCCTCATGTGGTAGTGGTGATGATAGCGCAAAGTCAGTGGCGCCTGTGACGACCTGCTTTACCTGCTTATCAAGTTCTTTCAAGGCTGCTTCATCAACGCCTTCGCGCAATAGCATCTCTTTTAACTGGTCAATCGGATCATGCTGTTTACGCATTGAATCCACCTCTTCTCTGGTGCGGTATTTAGCCGGATCAGACATAGAATGCCCGCGATAGCGATAGGTTTTCATCTCAAGGATGTAAGGGCCCTTGCCAGAACGGCAATGCTCAAGCGCAATCTCGCCAGCCGCTCTTACCGCTAGCACATCCATGCCATCAACCTGCATGCCAGGAATGCCATAGCCCTTGCCTCTATCACACAGATCAAGGCCAGCCGCCGCTCTGTTGACAGAGGTGCCCATACCATATTGGTTATTCTCAATCACAAAGATAACTGGCAAATCCCATAAAGCGGCCATATTGAATGTCTCATAGACCTGACCTTGGTTGACAGCGCCATCACCAAGATAAGCCATATTGACCTTGCCATCGCCCTTATATTTATGTGCGAACGCTAGACCGGCGCCAATTGGCACCTGTGCGGCAACAATGCCGTGACCACCATAAAAATTCTTCTCGCGGCTAAACATATGCATAGAGCCGCCCTTGCCTTTGGAATAGCCGCCTTCACGGCCGGTCAATTCAGCCATAACGCCTGCCGCTTCCATACCGCATGCCAGCATATGGCCGTGGTCGCGATAAGATGTGACAACTGAATCACCCTCTTCTGCAACTGACTGCAAGCCAACAACAACGGCTTCTTGCCCGATATATAGGTGACAAAAACCACCAATTTCACCCATACCATAAAGCTGACCGGCTTTTTCTTCAAAGCGGCGGATCAACAACATGTCATGATATAATGAGGTCAGAACATCTGTTTCTGGCACATCATTCTTCAATGTTTTCGCATTTTTAAGGGCTTTTGGGGGACGACCACGCTTTTGCGCTGTCTTCGCTGTCTTTGGTGCCATAATCATATTCCAGTAAAATTAGTGACGAATGTTCAAATTATCTTTGAACGCACTCAGAATAGCTGACAAAAAAGAGGAATAGCAATATATTTATTGCATTGTTTTCATTAGGTAAAATATATTTAAACTGAAATATGGTTAAAAGGCAATATTTCCTAAAATTTCAATTTTGAGATGTCGATTGTAATAATGACATCATTTGCCCCATAGAGCCCTAATTCACCGCGCGCTGTTTCGGCCAAGATATCGCTATCGACCTGCCCTTGGCGCATTAAATCAATGCGGTGGGTCAAAAAAGTGTTTTGCTTTTGCAATAAGGCCAGCTCTTCGCGGGCAAGGATTATCTGCCTGTCAAGCTCACCACGTGCCATAAGGCCACGCTCACCGGCAAATGTATGGAAACCGAAAAACAAGGCTATTACACCAACCATTGCCGATACAGCCGAAACCGTAATCCCTTTGCGCAAATTTGTTGCCATCACATTACCCTATATTTTTTCAGTTTATAGTTGATCGTCCCCCATTGAATCAAAGGCGATTCGCCGCGTCAAGCTTTTAACGCACGAATCGCCTATTTTTATCAATTTTTGGAATAACTAGGTATAGGTTAACGTAAAATTAACTTACCGCCATAGGCCGCTGAACGACCAAGCTCTTCTTCAATACGCAAGAGCTGGTTGTATTTTGCAAGCCTGTCAGAGCGTGACAGCGCGCCTGTTTTAATCTGGCCAGCGTTTGTTGCCACCGCCAAATCAGCAATGAAGCTATCTTCGGTTTCACCAGAACGGTGCGAGATAATCACGCCAAAGCCTGCTTTTTGCGCCATCGTAATCGCCTGCATTGTCTCGGTGAGCGTGCCAATCTGATTGACCTTAATCAAAATCGCATTGCCTGCCGCTTCTTCGATACCGCGTGATAGGCGCGCTGGGTTGGTGACATACAGATCATCACCAACAATCTGCACATTATCGCCCACAAGTGAGGTCAAATTCG
>DBMZ01000019.1:0-1331 GCA_002299005.1 Alphaproteobacteria bacterium UBA685
TTTTTCGATATCTTTTAAGGATAATGATACATAGGTCGGGCGACCGTGATTGCATTGCCCTGAGCGCGGTGTGACTTCCATCTCACGCAAGAGCGCATTCATTTCCGCCCCATTTAGCGCACGCCCTGCCCGCACTGAGCCATGGCAAGACATGGTTGCTATCACATGTTCAATCTGCTGATCAAAGCTAAGAGATGTACCAATTTCTGCCAGCTCTTCGCCTAAATCAGCGACCAGCTTTTTGGCATCAACCTCACCTAGAATGGCGGGTGTCTCGCGGACAATGACACTGCCTTCGCCAAATGACTCAATATCAAGACCTGCTTTTTTAACCAGATCCTTATGCGCCAAAATGGCGGCGATTTGGTCATCTGGCAAATCAACAATCTCTGGCAATAGCAGTAATTGAGAGGCCGCATCTCCGGCATCCATCGCCGCTTTCATACGCTCCATCACAAGGCGTTCATGCGCCGCATGCTGGTCAATAATCACAATCCCCTCAGCGGTCTCAGCGACCACATAAGTGTTATGAACTTGCGCTTTTGCTGCACCAAGCGGAGCATTATGAAGGCGCGCAACCTCCGCTTCATCAGGCACTTGGATGCGTGCTTGCGGCGGTGCTTCGGCTATTTGATAAGACATCGTCTGCGCCGCTTGCGCTGCCCGCTCACTTGCCGCCGCACTAAGGGGGGGCTGGTCTGCTGATGGCTGGTCATCCACCGGATTAATTGGTGCCTGCCACTGATCATAGCGATGGTCAACCACAGGCGCACGATAAGAGGGGTAAGACCCGCCGCCCCTAGATGTGCCGCCGCCAGAAGAGGGGAAAGAGGCTTGGCCGGTTGTTTGGGCATGTGATTGGAAATAGCGCAAGGAATCGCCGCCAGCTTCGGCAGGATTATTTAACGCTGCATCGCGCAAATGAGACATCACAGAGCCGACAATCAAAGAGCGGATACCTGCTTGGTCTTGAAAGCGCACTTCGGCCTTGGCGGGATGGACATTCACATCAACCGCTTGCGGTGGCACATTGATAAATAGCACGGCCATCGGATGGCGCCCACGCGGCAAGGTATCACCATATCCCGCGCGCAAGGCCCCCAAAAGCAAACGATCTCTGACAGGCCTGTTATTCACAAAGAAATACATCTGGGCGGTTGTCGGCTTATTCATCACGGGCAAGCCAATCAGCCCTGTCATCACCGCCTCATCACGGCGCGCATCAAGGCTTATCGCTTGTTCAGAAAAAGCGCGGCCTATCACATCACCAAGACGCGCGGCGCGCCCTGCCTCATCATCAAGACGGCGGACATAATGCAATAATTTGCGGC
>DBMZ01000019.1:1660-6282 GCA_002299005.1 Alphaproteobacteria bacterium UBA685
CCAGAATGATCACCAGAATTATTATAAGAGCGCAAAATCAGGGTTGAAACAGACCCAATAGAGGGCAAGGCCTCACCACGAAAGCCAAAGGAATGAATATCAAAGAGATCGGCGGTCGGTAATTTAGATGTCGCATGGCGCTGGATTGCTAGCGATAATTCATCCGCGCTCATACCCTTGCCATCATCTGTGACGACGATTTCCGCCAAGCCCCCTTCACTGAGGTTGACGGTGATATGATGCGCACCAGCATCTATGGCATTTTCGACAAGCTCTTTTAACGCCGCACTTGGTCGTTCTATCACTTCACCAGCGGCAATTTGGTCAACCAATTGCGAGGGAAGAAGTCTGATTTCAGCCATAAAACCCTCTTATGAAAGAGTACTTAAAAAAAAGACAGGCCCGTTATTTCACCAAGATTTCTGTGCCTTCAATACCATCAACGGCAAAAGAGGCCCCATCTGTTGGCACTTTGCCTTGCAGGCGGTTGGCACGCAGGCGCACATCTTCTTGCATTTGATTCAAGATTGGGCCGACATCTGGCAAGCCACCAAAGACAATTTGGAATGGCAAGCGACGCTCAAACCGAATGCCAGCTGTTTCTTGATCAACAAGGTCACGGATATCGGCTGGCACGCTTTGGAACGCGAACAGATCATCATAGCCCTCGGCGGTCCCTTCTGAGGTCCCCAAAAGCGCGATTGTCTGGGCACCCGCAGACAGAGAGGCGCGCGCATCGCTGGCACTGACACCAGCAGGCTCATCACCAGGGCGCAGGGCAAAGCCTGGCGGCAAAGACAGGGGCGGGCGCACAACCACTTCAAACTCATCAGGCACTGACTTCTCTGAGCCAATCGCTTGTTTAAAGTCAGAACAACCACTAAGGGCAAAGACAGTCACTGCTGCGCCTGCAATCATTTGCAGCGTGTTTGACAGCGTATTTTTGCTTGTTTTTGTCATCTAGCTTCAACCTTTTTCATGTTGTTTTTGGCGTCTTGCTTCCATCAGCACACTTATCACCCAAACACCGACACCAACGAATATCGCGGCATCTGCGACATTAAACGATGGATAATGCCAAGAGCCAAGATGAAAATCGATAAAATCGACAACTTTACCATAAATTTGTCTATCGATCACATTCCCAATCGCCCCACCGCTTATCAGGGCGGCGGCAATTTTCTGGCCTTTGACCAATTCAGGCAATTGGAAAAACAGCCACAGGCACACAATCACCGCCAATAAGGAAATGCCATAGCGTGTCCATTGACCGCCTTCTGCCAACAGACCAAAGCTAACGCCTTCATTCCACGCAGGTGACCAATTCAAAAAAGAGGTCAGCTCAATCACACGCGGCGGTGAGAATATCGTCTCCAGCATATAACTCTTGCTTGCCGCATCAACCAGAATGACAATCGTCGCGATAAGCGCGAATTGTACAATGTCATTTCTGGCAGGCATTTTGAACATTTGCGCGGCCTATTCCTTTGGCAAAGATTTTACGACGTCATCACAACGCCCACAAATTGGCGCTTCTTCTGTGACTTCTTCAAGGATTTTCCAGCAACGCATACATTTGCCGCCATCAGCTGTGCCAATCACAACACCGACCTCTGGCAAATCATCAAGCGCAAAAGCACCTGTTGGCGCGGCCCCGATATGCAACTCAGCAGATGAGGTGATAAACAGACCTGCGAGATCTTGCCCATCAAGCAGACGGGCCAAATCAGCCGACATAAATAAGGCAGCGGTTGCTTGTAATGAGCCACCAACCTTGCCGTCATTACGCGCTTGTTCAATCGCTGATGTCACGGCTGAGCGGATTTTGCGGATGGTCTCCCATTTGGTGCCAAGCGCCTCATCTGCCCATTCATCACCTTGCGGTACATAGGTGCGCATATGGATTGATGAGCCTTCATTGCCCGCATAGGCTTGCCACGCTTCTTCGGCGGTAAAGCACAAGATAGGCGCGATCCACGCCACCAACGCTTCGAATGTGCGCATCATCGCCAGTCTCGTGGCTTTGCGTTCAAGCGAGGTCACATCATCACAATAAAGCCTGTCTTTGCGAATATCGAAATAGAAGGCCGATAGATCAGCGTTACAGAAATCATGCAAGGTCGTGAAGACACCATGGAAATCATAGGCCGCAGATTTCTCTTTTACCGCCGTATCGATTTCAGTTAAGCGATGCAATACCCAACGCTCAAGCTCTGGCATATCCGCATAAGAGACCTCTTCTTCAGGCCCAAACCCTTCGATAGCCCCCAGCAAATAGCGCAAGGTATTTCTGATACGACGATAATGATCTGTCTGGCGTTTGATGATCTCACCACCAATGCGCAAATCATCATAATAATCAGATGAGACCACCCATAGACGCAAAATATCAGCGCCATTTTGTTCAATGATCTTTTGCGGCAGAACCACATTGCCAAGCGATTTTGACATTTTGCGGCCTTGCTCATCCAACACAAAACCATGCGTCAACACACCCTTATAAGGCGCATGGCCTCTGGTGCCACATGATTCAAGCAAGGATGAATGGAACCAGCCACGATGCTGGTCAGAGCCTTCAAGATACAGATCCGCTGGCGATTGCAAATCATCGCGCGCCTCTAGCACAAAGGCGTGCGTTGAACCTGAATCAAACCATACATCGGCGATATCTTTCACCTGCTCATAATCATCGGCCTGATACTCATTGCCCAAGAAACGCTGCGGGTCTTCTGTGAACCAGATATCGCACCCTTCTTCGGCAAAGGCCTCAACAATACGGTCAACAACGGCTTGGTCGCGCAATGGCTCACCTGTCACCTTATTGACAAAGACAGGGATAGGCACACCCCACGCACGCTGGCGTGATAGGCACCAATCAGGGCGATTGGCTATCATAGATGATAATCTTGTCTGGCCTGCTGGCGGATAGAAGGCGGTCTTTTCAATTTCTGATAAAGCTGTATCACGCAGATTATTTTGGGTCATTGAAATGAACCATTGCGCTGTGTTGCGATAAATCACAGGGGCTTTTGAGCGCCATGAATGCGGGTAGGAGTGAACCAACTCACCCATCGCAATCAGCCCGCCACGTTCGGCCATCATCTCGGCAATCTTTTTATTATCGCGCAAGACATGCATGTCGCCAAATAACGGCAAATGCGCGGCAAGCTGGCCATTTTCCAGCACCGTATCAGGCACAGGCACGCCATGCTTGATATGCGCCAGCTCATAATCCTCAGGGCCATGACCGGGGGCAATATGCACAAAGCCTGTCCCTTGGTCAGTGGTTACATAATCACCCGCAAACGCTGGCACATCATGATCATACCCATCAGCTGCCAATGGGTGGGCCGCAACCAAACCATCCAGCTTATCACCGGTAAAGCGCAACTCTTCGTCAATCGCGTCAATCTTGGCCGCTTTCAGCGTGTCTTCCAACAGGTCAGCCGCCACAATCAGACGCTCACCAACCTTTGCCAGCGCGCCTTCTGCAACAGATTTCACCGCAAAGCACACATATTCAATATCTGTGCCATAGGCCAGAGCACGGTTGCCGGGCATGGTCCAAGGCGTTGTTGTCCAGATAACAATACGCGCGCCTTTAAGTGCCTCAAGGCTTGTCTGCTTGACCTCAAAACAGGCATAGATCGTGACAGACTTATGATCGGCATATTCCACCTCTGCCTCAGCCAAAGCGGTCTTTTCAACAGGTGACCACATCACAGGCTTCGCCCCGCGATAAAGGCCGCCATTCATCAGAAACTTACCAATTTCATTGGCAATCAAGCTTTCTGATTCATAGCGCATCGTCTTATAGGGCTGTTCAAAATCACCTAGCACACCAAGGCGCTGAAATTCTTCTGATTGCACATCAAGCCAATGGGCGGCAAAAGCGCGGCATTCCTCGCGGAATTCGGTGATATCAACCTCATCCTTATCAAGGCCTTTTTTGCGATATTGCTCTTCGATTTTCCATTCGATTGGCAGGCCGTGACAATCCCAGCCCGGCACATAATTCGCATCCTTGCCAAGCATCGATTGCGAGCGGTTAATCACATCTTTCAAAATCTTATTCAGCGCGTGACCAATATGAAGCTGGCCATTGGCATAAGGGGGGCCATCATGCAGAACAAATTTCTCAGCGCCCTTACGCTCAGCGCGTAGAGATTTGTAAAGATCGATATCCTGCCAATATTGCAAGATCTCAGGCTCTTTTTTCGGCAAGCCGCCGCGCATAGGAAAACTTGTCTGCGGAAGAAAGACGGTATGTTTATAATCCGCTGCTGATTTGTCACTCATTCGTAACTACCTTAAAATTTTATCTTATCATTTGCGCCCATCGGAGCGCCTTATCATTATGTTAGATTCGCTAAAATCTGTTTTGCTGTTTGGGTATCTTTGCCGATTTGGTCTTTTAACGCGGCAAGCCCCTCAAATTTCATCTCAGCTCTTACATAGCCTTTTAGCGCGATTTCAATCCTTTGACCATAGATATCATCCCCAAAATCAAACAGATGTGCTTCGGCCAGAACGCCTCTATCATTGACCGTCGGCCGAATGCCGATATTGGCGACACCTTGGATGACGCGCCCGTCATTATTCTCACCAATTTGTGCGGTAAT
>DBMZ01000019.1:6504-7104 GCA_002299005.1 Alphaproteobacteria bacterium UBA685
GTCGATGACAGGGCCATTTGGTGCGCATCAACGGCCAATGTCACGCCTGTTGCGCGCATATCAAATGGCGCGCCAAGCATCGCAAGCGTCTCAATTGTCCCCGCACGCGCTTTGCCAAAGGCGAAATCGGCGCCAGCAAATAAATGTGCAATATGAAGCGGCTTTAGCACCTCATGCACAAATTCTTCGGGCGAGGCTTGGCGTAGCGCATCATCAAAGGTGATATTCACAATGATATCAGCGCCTTGCGCAGATAGGACATGTTCTTTTTGCACCTGATCCATAATCAAAAAAGGCGGATCTTGCGGTCTGAAAAAAGCGCGCGGATGCGGGGTGAAACTTACCACAGCCAACGGCAATGAGAGATCATCAGCAAGGCTCTTGGCCGTCGCTATCAGATGCTGGTGGCCTTTATGCACACCATCAAAATTACCAATCACCGCCACCACAGGGGCTGTTTCAGCAAGCGTTGCGCCACGTTGCCATGATATGATTTTTGCCATCGTACTTTATGCCTAACAGAGCCCCTAAAAGAGCTATAGTGAAACCTAATTGGGGCGCATTATAGCCCAGAACTTGGCAAAAATACAATGCAATAGC
>DBMZ01000019.1:7393-16647 GCA_002299005.1 Alphaproteobacteria bacterium UBA685
GCATGGGCAGGAGACAATAAATGGATAACCTTCCTTTTCAGGATTTATTATCTGGGATGATTTTAACGCCTGAATTTATGACCGCTGTCATAGATGGGGTGTTAACATTTGCTGGCGGCATCCTAACGCTGATTATCGGCCTTATCCTTGCTGGCCGCATCGCGCGCCTTGTCCGCTCTAGCTTGTTGCGCATCTCACGCATTGATAAGACGCTTGTGCCTGTTGCCGCTTCTGTCATGCGCTATGCGATTATCATTGTCACGATTGTCGTTATGCTGGGGCAATTTGGCGTTCAGACGACCTCTATCATTGCCATTCTTGGTGCGGCTGGCTTAGCGATTGGTCTTGCCTTGCAAGGCACGCTGTCGAACGTGGCGGCAGGGGTGATGCTGCTCATTCTGCGCCCGTTTGAATCAGGTGATTGGATTGAGACAAATGGCATTTCTGGCACCGTCAAAGAGATTGGCCTTTTCACCACCCATATTGATACCTTTGATAACATCTATATCTCTGTGCCAAATAGCACGATTTGGTCTGCCACCATTATCAACCATGCCAAGCACGCCAACAGGCGGCTCGATTTAAATATCGGCGTCAGCTATGACTGCGATTTTGACGAGGTTGAGGCAGTTATGCGCTCTTTGATGGATGATGAGCGTATCCATAGCACGCCTGCCCCTGTCTTTCATGTCGTCTCTTATGGGGATAGCGCGATTAATGTGCGGATGCGTCTTTATGCCAATTACGGCGATTTATTCCAGCTTGGGTGGGATTTAAACCGCCGCCTAAAGCCTGCCTTTGATGCGCATAATATTGAAATCCCCTTCCCGCAACAGGTGGTGCATTTTGCCAATAAACCAGATGCAGTAAAGCCCGATTAATAAAGACAAATTAATAAATTAGATGACCGTATTATTTAATGAGTGATGATAACCCACAGGATCCCGCCCCTATCGGCTTAAGCCGTGATGCGCTAGCCAGAGGCGATGTGATGGCCTTGGCCCGCGCCCGTGATGGGGCAGGCTCTGCTATCCTAAGCGATGAGGCTTTATTAGAGTCACGCCGGCGATATGTGCCTGATGATTATCAAGGTGATGATATTTGGGTCTTTGGCTATGGCTCGCTTATTTGGAAGCCTGAATTAACCTTTTCAGAGAAAACAGACGCACTTGTGCATGGGTTTCACAGACGCTTTTGCATGTGGACACGGATTGGCAGAGGCTCTCCTGACTGCCCCGGCCTTGTTCTTGCGCTTGATAATGGTGGTTCAACAAAGGGCGTTATTTTTCGCATTCCCGCCGCCATTGCCCCGCGCGAATTAGATATTTTATGGCGCAGAGAGATGATGGCCGACAGCTATCGTCCTGTCTGGCTGAATGCCAAAACACAAAAAGGCCCTATCAAAGCGCTTAGTTTTGCGATTAGGCGCAACCGCCCTGTTTTTGCCCCGCGCATGAGTGATGAGGAGACGGCCGCCATCATCCATAAAGCAAAAGGCTTTGTGGGCCCTTGCAAAGACTATCTGCAAAACACCCAAAAAGCACTTATAGAAGCTGGTATTTATGATAAGCAAATGGCGCAATTAACGCGCCTTGTCAGCGGCCTTGAAGCAAAAAACAAGGCCGATAACAAGACCTAGCCAGTTGGCCAAGATCCACCCAATGCTTGCGATAATTCACGTGCCACGCGTGAGACCTTGCCGCCAATTTGCGTCATCGAGGCTTGGCTAACACGCACAGATGGGCCTGAGATTGAAATCGCGCCAATGACGGCTGAATTATTATCAAAGATTGGCGAGCCAACACAACGCAGGCCAGGCGCATGCTCTTCATCATCAAACGCAAAATACTGAGATTGCACCTTCGCGACATCTTCCCACAATGTTTTTGTGGTGACATGGCTTTTGGCTGTCATCTGGACGACGCCTTGATAATTAATCAGACGCTCAGCCTCAGGGCGACCCATAAAGGCAAGGCAGGCTTTGCCAACCGCTGAACATGACCATGGCGCTTTAACGCCCGGCTTTGCCAGCGCGCGCATCATCTGCGGCGATTCAACCTGCGCCAGATAGACCAGATCATCATCTTCCATAAGCGCTAGATTGGCTGTCTCGCCTGTATCTTGCATCAAAATGCGCAAGTAAGGCCGCGCCATAAAGCACACATCTCTTGCCCGCATATAAGAGGCGCCGACATTAAATGCCTGCACACCCACCAGCCAGCGGCTATCTTCAAAGCGCACAAACCGTTCAAGCTGCAAGGTGGTAAGCAGACGATGCGCTGTTGACGGCGCAAGACCAACCGAGCGTGCAAGCTCTGATAGCGTCATGCCATTTGGCTCTTCTGATAATCGTGATAGCAGACGAAGGGCTCTTGACACAGATTGCGTGTGACCGCTTCGTTTTTCTAGAATATCATCTGGCATTAACAAACGACCTTTATCGTTAAAGCCAGCCCCACCACGCACCATGCGCCCGATTTCTGCGCAATACAAGCAAAGATTCGGAATTGCGGCAAATTGCCCCGATTAGCCCCTTGCAATCTAAATTGATATCACTTATGTTCGCGGCAAGTCACAAGGCTTATGCGGCTGTGGCGGAACTGGTAGACGCGACGGATTCAAAATCCGTTTCTGGTGACAGAGTGGGGGTTCGATTCCCTTCAGCCGCACCATCCCTCTTATCCTCAAGAGGTTGATGAGATTTGATTTTCAAAAAAATTCTTACCCAATAGGCACAAAGCTGTTTAACGCTAAGGCTTAAACCGTGATAGCCTGCATCTATTGATAAAATGCGAGGGTAGATAAGATGAAAATCGGCTTTATTGGTCTTGGTAATATGGGTCTGCCAATGGCAGAAGCGCTGGCGCAGGCTGGCCATGATGTGACAGGCTTTGATGTCACCCCGCCTGCGTCTGTCTCGTTTGATATCGCCAAAAGCGCGGTTGCCGCTGTGCAAGATTGTGACATCGTCCTCACCATGTTGACCACCAGCTCTGTTGTCACCAAAGTCATAACGGATATCATCGCGCATATGCCAAAAGGCGCGCTGTTAATTGATTGTTCCACCATTGATGTTGCAACGGCGCGCGCGTGTCATGATTTATGCGCCCGCCATGATATTGCCCATCTAGACGCGCCTGTCTCTGGCGGTATTGCGGCCGCGGCGGCTGGCACATTGACCTTTATGGTTGGCGGCAAGCCGGCCTCTTTTGAGACAGCCAAACCTGCGCTTGCCATAATGGGCGCGAAATTGGTTCATTGCGGCGAGAGCGGCGCAGGGCAAGCGGCGAAGATTTGCAATAATATGATTTTGGGCATCACGATGATCGGCACGTGTGAGGCTTTTGCTCTCGCAGACAGGCTAGGGCTTGACCGTGACAGCCTCTATGAGGTGGTATCAGGCGCCTCTGGCCAGAGCTGGTCACTCACAAGCTATTGTCCAGCGCCAAATGTTGGACCGCAAAGCCCGGCAGATAATGATTATAAGCCCGGCTTTTCTGCCGATCTCATGCTCAAAGATTTGCGGCTCTCACAAATTGCCGCTGAGACAACTGGCACAGAAACCCAGATGGGCGCCCTTGCAACAGAATTATATCGCCGCTTTGTAGAAGAAGGTGATGGGAGTGGCCAAGATTTCTCAGCTATGTTAAAGCGTCTGACATCTGTCTAAAATAATGAGTGAAATAGTTCCATAATGCAGTGGTTTAAACAACGCTACCATCAGGCTCTCAAAGCGGCTGGCACAGCCTATGCGCGTCTGTTCTTATATGTCTTTTCCTTTTTTGAATCGATTATCATCCCTATCCCCACAGATCCGCTCTTGATGGCTTGCACCCATGCAAAGCCTGATATGTGGCGCAAGATTGCGCTTTATTGTGCGCTTGCCTCTGTCGCAGGTGGCGGTGTTGGCTGGTATCTTGGCGCTTTTTCCGCTGATTATGTGATGGCACTTGTCGATGCCCTGCCGCATGCGGTGATGAACGAAGAAAAATTCGCCGCAGTCGCAGAGGGCTTCACCAAATTAGGCTTGCCGCTTGTGCTTATTGGCGCTTTCACGCCTCTGCCTTTTAAGGTGATTGCGATATCGGCCGGCCTATTTGGCTATCCGCTATTATCTTTTATCATCATTGCGACAATTGGCCGTATCGGACGCTTCTTGCTTGTTGGCGCGATGGTTCGCTATCATAAGAACAGCCGCCTATTAACCGCTTTAATCACAGGCGCGCTATGTCTTGTCTTACTTGGCTTTTGGATGACTGCTTAATGACGCCCCAAAAAGTGACGCCCCATAAAATGATGCCGGCAAATTGGCTAGACCTTATTTATAAGGACAATAACCCCATCATGATTGCGGGGGCAATTTCGGCAAGCGTGCTTACAGCCGCCTTGTTGTTTGAACATGTCGGCGGGCTTGTGCCTTGTAAATTATGCTTAACACAGCGCATGCCTCATTATGGCATCATCGGTCTTACGATATTCTCGCTTATGGCACCCTCACTTCGAAGGGCGCATCAAAAAACATGGCGTCCTGTTGGCGCGCTTTTGGCCGCGACAACCGCTGGCATTGGTCTGCAACATGTCGGGGTTGAACAAGGCTGGTGGCAAGGCCCGCAAGGATGCAGCTCTAATCTTGGTAGCACCAACAGCCTGTCTGACCTCACTGATAATTTGCTGTCTATGCCTGTTGTCCGCTGTGACGAAGTGGCATGGTCCTTTTTGTCAATTTCTATGGCAGGATGGAATTTCATAATCAGCTTGGCGCTTGCGATATTTCTTATCAGCGCTAGTTTTAAACTATATCGCGCCTCATCATAAAAGAGGCGAGAAAAAAAGACGTTACAGAGAGAAGACCATGTCACAAAAACCAGTTGATAAAGCACGCCTAGCTGAATTTTTACGTGTCAATCATGCCGGTGAGCGCGCCGCCCAAACCATCTATAAGGGCCAGCTTGCGATGCTAAAAGGCCATGAGCATGAAGCTGAGATCCAGCATATGATGGAACAGGAAATTGAACATCTTGAGACCTTTGATAGGCTTTTGAATGATTATAAGGTGCGCCCATCTGCCCTTGACCCTTTATGGGGCATGGCTGGTTTCGCGCTTGGTGCTGTGACAGCCGCGATGGGGCCAAAGGCGGCGATGGCCTGCACAATCGCGGTTGAGGAAGTGATAGGTGAGCATTATCACAAGCAGGTCGAAGCCTTGCATGCCGCTGACCAAGAACCTGAGTTAAAGGAAACGCTTGCCCGTTTTCGTGATGAAGAATTAGAGCATCGTGATATCGCCAGAGACAATAAGGGCGAGGAAGCGGCAGGTTATGAGATTTTGCGCCGCGTCATCCAAACAGGGTGCCGCACCGCGATTAAAGTCGCTGAGAAAATCTAGCCTCATTTGGCAAGGTTTGCCCTCCTATTGCAGGACGAGTTCTTTGTCGCTTTTATCCTGCATTAATTCAGAATCCCAATAGAGATAATCACGCCAGCTATGATGCAAATAGTTCGGCGGGAAATGGCGGCCATTTTCTTGCAATTGCCAGACAGATGGCTCTTGCGGCTTTTGAATGGGATGCATGCCGCAATCAGAGGCAAGCTTTGCGCCTTTGCGCAAATTGCATTTTCCGCACGCCGCCACAACATTAAACCAATTGGTGCGCCCGCCTCTTGCACGCGGGATTACATGGTCAAATGTTAACTCAGAGGCCGGCAATCTGACGCCGCAATATTGGCAAGAAAACCGATCGCGCAAAAACACATTAAAACGCGTGAAGGCCGGATTACGGCTTTGCGGCACATAATCTTTGAGCGCTATCACAGAGGGCAATTTGAAACTTGCCGAAGGGCTATGCACTTCCTGATCATATTCAGAGATTATTGAAACACGGTCCAAAAACACAGCCTTAATGCTGTCCTGCCAAGACCATAGAGACAAAGGATAATAGCTTAGCGGCCGAAAATCGGCATTGAGCACTAAAGCGGGCGGTAACATGCCAGCATTCATCTTGGGGACTCCTCTGGTGTCATTCACTATCAATAGTGAAACACGAGACAAAGCCTATAGCAACCACTTATCCCAAGATGTAGAAAATCTTAACATTAGTGACACAATATGTTGTGGTAGCCCAAGATATTGGGGAGATATTAATCGTGCGATGTGACCATATGACAGAATTGGCCCAGCGCCTCTAGCACCGCCATATCAATCCCATGACCTAGCCCCTCTCTTGAGAGAAAATCGACATGATGGCCGACCTCTTCTAATGAGGCTTGTGCTTCACGGCTTGCGGCAAAGGGCACGACTTCATCTTTTGTGCCATGGGCGAGCAGGATATGGTGCGGGCCATCTTCTGGCATCTGCGCCTCATCTACCAGCGCGCCAGACAGGCTGGCAAAACCTGCGGCCTGAAGCTGGCCTTGATTGGCGAGATGCAAACTCATCATCCCGCCTTGCGAGAAACCACCCACGATCACATCTTGTGGCACCAGACCTAATTCGCGGCAGGCCTCATCTATCGCCGCTTCTATCAGATAGCCTGTCTCAGTCATCTCTGCCACAGCCTCTTCAGGGCGTTGGAAAAATCTCTCTGTCAGCTCAAACCATTGGCGGCCCATCGGATTGGCCGTGCAAGGGGACGGCGCATGCGGACACCAAACAGCCAGATCAGGCATCATTTGTTGCAAAGGTGCGCCCAAATCAGCCAAGTCGCGCCCATCCGCGCCCCATCCATGAAGCAAAATTAACAAGCGTGCTGGCATCGCGCCCTCTTCTTGTTCAAACACCATTGGCCCCTCAAGGGTTGCGTATTGCGTGTGCGTTTGCATATCTGACCTCTTTTACTCACATGGATTTGCCACCTGTCACTTTCGCGCAGATGCCTGAATTGCTTGCTTACTAGCATAGGGCGGGCTATGGATGAAACAATAATTCCCACCTGTTTTGCCCATCGGTTTCAATTTTAACAAGGTTGTCAGAATGACAAATCACCATGTCAGATTTGCCCCAAGCCCGACAGGGGATTTGCACCTTGGTCATGCTTATTCGGCGCTCTATAGCTGGCATGCGGCCAAGCAAAATGCTGGTTTTTTTCAATTGCGCATTGACGATCTTGATCACACCAGATGCAAAGATGTCTTTTGCCAACGCCAAATAGATGATTTGCATTGGCTCGGCCTATCATGGGACAGACCGCCTCTTTATCAATCAGCGCGCCTTCACCGGTACCGCTCAGCCCTAGAATTCCTGCAACAGCAAGATCTCGTCTATCCCTGCCTGCTTTCACGCAAAGAAGTGGATGAGATCCTATCAGCCCCGCAAGAGAGCGCCTCATTGCGTGGTGCGCTAACAAAAGATGATGAACAGGCGCGTATTGCCAAGGGCACCGTGCCTGCTTGGCGTCTTGATATCGGCAAGATAAAGCAAATGACGCCGGCCCTTTATTGGTTTGATGCGCAAAAAGGCCGCCAGCAAGTTGATATGGACAGCCTGCGCGATAGCATCATCGCGCGCCGTGATATTGGCGCCTCTTATGATCTCTCTGTGGTGCTTGATGATTATGATAGCGGCATCAGCCTTGTCACAAGAGGCGCGGATTTATTCGCCCAAACGAGCCTTCATCGCCTTTTGCAACAATTGTTATCCCTGCCATCGCCGCTCTATGACCATCACGCGCTTATTCGTGATGAGGATGGCAAAAGACTTGCCAAAAGAGATGATGCGAAAAGCCTCACAATCTATCGCGAAAATGGCGCGACGCTTGAGGATATCAAGGCACTTCTGCCGCCTCTTTCATAGCGTTTAAAAAAAGTTGCTTTTTTTGTTGACACTTATTGTGAATTCATGTATGTATCGCGCTGCACAATTTATTTTTTGTGTTTCCTCCCTATACTCGGTCGTGAGTTTTTCTCACGACCTTTTTTTTGCCTGAGTCCTGTACTTTTTCTATAATGAGAACAGACTGTTTCTGAATTGGAAACAATAAATAGCGGCGCGTTTATTGTGCAATGCACAAATTCGCAAGAGAGTCATTATCAATGAGCCGCGTCTTACCAAGCCATAATGCCACCATCAGCCGCGACTGTTCGGTGGGCACGCTCACGGGCAATAGGCTTTGCGGATCATGGAACGCAAAATAATCAATCTTGCCAAAACCAGCTGCCTGCAACCGTCTCTGCGCCTCATCACATGCCTCATTACATGCCTCATCAGCCGCCTGTCCGTTGCGCGCGACCAGCGCACAGCGGCGCATTTCTTCATATAGCTTGGGGGCAAGGCCGCGTTCATCTGCTGAGAGATAGCTATTGCGCGAGGACAGCGCCAACCCATCTGGCGCACGCTTCGTCGCCACAGATTCAATCGCGATCGGCAGGGCAAAATCATGCACCATTTGGCGAATAACCGCTAATTGCTGAAAATCCTTTTCGCCAAAAAAAGCGCAATCTGCGGGCACAGCTTGGAACAGGCGAAAGACAACTGTTGCCACACCTGAAAAAAAGTGCGGACGATGCACCCCTTCCAATGGCAAGGCCGCCCCTTCAGGCGTAATCATGGTCGCATGGCCCGGCTGATAGAGTGTTTGTGGCGCAAAAATATGCACCTTATCACCCCAGGCAGACAAAGCCGCCACATCTTGGTCCATTGTGCGTGGATAGGCGTCCAAATCCTCATGAGCGGCAAATTGCGTCGGGTTCACATAGATAGAGACCACCACCTTATCATGATGCGCCAACGCCGCCTCGACCAGCGATAAATGCCCGTCATGAAGGCCGCCCATCGTCGGCACAAGCGCCACACGCAACGAGGCTTCGCGCCAGCTTGTGACCGCGCCTATCATCTCATCTATTTGGTGAAAGCTTTGAATCATCGCCAAAGCCTCATTATCGCTTCATAAAACATTCTTTATCAGCCGGAAAATCACCCGCGATGACATCACGGCGATAGGCCGCCACAGCCTCATCTATTGAGCTGGAAATCTCGGTATATTTTCGCACGAATTTAGGCGTGAATTTATCATACATGCCAATCAAATCATCGGTAACCAATATCTGTCCATGACAGGCCGGCGATGCGCCAATGCCGATAACAGGCACAGACGCCGCCTCAGCCAGTTTGCGCGCCACTTCCTCGACCACACATTCTATGACAATCGTAAAGCACCCTGCCTCTTCTAAGGCTTTGAGATCTCGCATAAGCTGTTCTTCTTCAAGAGAATCACGGCCTGTAACACGGAACTCATCAGGGCTGGTCACTTGTTGCGGCA
>DBMZ01000017.1:0-2081 GCA_002299005.1 Alphaproteobacteria bacterium UBA685
GTGCCGTCCCAAATACGCTCAACACGCGCATCACGCCAAAAGCGCGCAAAGGGCAAATCATCCATCAAGCCCATACCGCCATGAAGCTGGATACAGCAATCTGTGACACGCGCCAGCATCTCAGTCGCATAGAGCTTGGCAGAGGCAATCTCACGATTAGCCTCTATCCCTTGGTCTAGTTTCCACGCCGCATTGAGCGTCAAAAATTCAGCCGCATCAATCTCAGTTATCATATCCGCAAGCTGAAAGCTGACCCCTTGGAATTTGCCGATTTGCTGGCCAAATTGTTTACGCTCCGCAAGGTAGGGCAAGGTTAGCTCAAACGCACGCCGCGCCCGCCCCACAGAACAAGCCGCCACAGATATTCTGGTCGCCCCCAGCCATTCATTCGCAATATCAAAGCCGCGATGCACCTCACCCAAAATCTGCCCCTTTGGCACACGGCATTCATCAAACCGCAAGATACAATTCTGATAGCCCCGATGAGAGACAGACGCATAGCCCTCTTCAATCTCAAAGCCGGGCGTGTCTCTATCAATCAAGAAGCAGGTGATCTTTTTCTTCAGGCCGCGCGGCGTTTCTTCCTCGCCTGTTGCAACAAAGACAATCACAAAATCTGCGATATTCGCATGGCTGATAAAATGCTTCGTGCCATTGATAATCCAGTCATCACCATCAGGGCGCGCCGCACATTGCATCCCGCGCACATCAGACCCCGCCCCCGGCTCTGTTAGGGCCAGCGCATCAAACTTCTCACCAGATACCGCTGGCAAAAGATATTTTTCGCGCTGTTCCCCCTCGCAAGCCATCAAGATACCAGACGGCCGCCCGAAAAACACCGTCAGCGCATTAGACCCCCTGCCCAATTCGCGCTCCACAAGCGTAAAGTCAAAATGGTTGAGCCCAGCACCGCCAACCTCTTCTGGAAAATTACAGCCGAAAAAGCCAAGCTCCCGGCATTTCTGTGCGATATCACGGCCAATCTCATCAGGCACAAAGCCTTGCTTTTCCACCAGCTCTTCATGGGGATAGATTTCCTGTTCGACAAATTGGCGCACAGTATCAACAATCATCTCTTGTTCTTGGCTTAATCCGAAATGCATCGCATCACCTCTTTTACTTTATCGCTCTTTTTACTTTTATGACGTCTTTTGGCCCACAGCACGGCCGCAATAATCAGGCATTGCCAGCCCCTCATGCGCCTTTGCCAGCGCGCCTAGCATTTCTGCCACAGGCGCCTCAGACGGCGCACTTGCCCCCTTAGCGCTATCGACATGCAACAACATATGCTCACCTGTTGCGACCACCGCGCCAGCCTCATTGATCATCTCATGGCACAAATGCAGCTTCTTGCCATCAAAAGACAGGATTTGGCTATGCGTCTCAAACCCCTCGCCCAAAGACATCTCGCCTAAATAGCGAATATGCGTTTCAACGGTATAAAAACTAAGGCCTCGTGCAAGATACCCCGCATCAAACCCACCTGCCTTAATCACCGCATCACTGGCATCAGCGAACACCTGCCCATAGCGAAACTCAGTCATATGGCCATTATAATCAATCCAATCAGGCATCACGCGCCCTTCATGCAAGGCCAACATCTCGCCATCAGACAGAGCAGGCGCCCCCTCATTTGCGCGCGCCGCATCAACCTCGTTCAAAAAGGCCCCAGCCGCCCAATTATGCGCTTTAAGCGAACGCAGGAAGGCCACCAGATTCTTATCTCTAATCGCTTCAAGCTCTCTTATCGAATGCGCGCCTGATTGCGCATCAGATTGAGACGCGATCTTATCGATCAGCTCATCGCTTAACTCAGGCACATCCATCAGCTTGGTCCAAGGCCAAGCCAAGGCAGGCCCGAATTGCGTGATGAAATGGCGCATCCCAGCCTCACCACCTGCCACACGGTAAGTCTCAAACAGGCCCATCTGTGCCCAGCGCAAACCAAAGCTATGCGTCATGATATCGTCAATCACATCGGTCGTCGCAATATCATCATTAATCAGCCACAACGCCTCGCGCCACACAGCCTCAAGCAAACGGTCGCCCACATGCGCGTCAATCTCGCCCTTAATATGCAC
>DBMZ01000017.1:2252-2626 GCA_002299005.1 Alphaproteobacteria bacterium UBA685
GCACTTGTCGCAGGCGAGGCAACAAGCTCTACCAGCGGCAAAAGATAGACAGGATTATAAGGGTGCGTCACGACAATCTGCGAGGCATCTTTTGCGCCTTCTTGCAATTGGGTCGGCGTAAAGCCAGAGGTCGAAGAGCCGATAAGCGCATCCGCACGGCACGCCTTTTGTATCGCGGCATAGACACCGCGCTTAATATCAGGGCGTTCAGGCACAGATTCTTGTATCCAGCTTGCCTCTGCCACCGCCTCATCAAGGCTATCGGCAAAGCGCAACACCCCTTCTTGCGGCATCGCCCCCTCAACAAGGAACGGCGCAGACGCTCTGGCATTGACCATCACCTCAGCGATTTTACGTTCCGCCTCAGGGTCTGT
>DBMZ01000017.1:2937-3684 GCA_002299005.1 Alphaproteobacteria bacterium UBA685
AATATTCGCGGCTTTTTCCACCAATTGCGCATTGGTTGCCAGCACGCCTTTCGCAAGCCATAAATTATCTTCCAGCCCGACACGCACATTGCCACCAGCCAGCGTTGCCGCCGCTGCAAACGGCATTTGATGACGGCCAATTGAAAAGGCTGAAAACGTCCAATTTGACGGCACATTATTGACCATCGCCATGAAGGTATTCAAATCATCAGGCGCGCCCCACGGCACCCCCATGCATAATTGCACCATCACAGGATCTTCGATTAGCCCTTCTTCGACCAGCTGTTTGGCGAACCATAAATGACCTGTATCAAAGGCTTCAATCTCAGGACGCACGCCTAAATCTGTCATCATCTTGGCCATCGCGCGCAACATACCAGGCGTATTTGTCATCACATAATCAGCCTCAGCGAAATTCATCGTGCCGCAATCAAGCGTGCAAATCTCTGGCAAGCATTCGGCCACATGCGCCACGCGCGCGCTTGCCCCTGCCATATCTGTTTGCGCTTCATTTAACGGCAAAGGGGCCTCTGGCGCGCCGAACACCATATCACCGCCCATACCAGCCGTCAGGTTAAGCACCATATCTGTCTCGCTCTCGCGGATACGATCTGTCACCTCACGATAGAGGGCTAAATCACGTGATGGCTTGCCTGTCTCGGGGTCGCGCACATGGCAATGCACCACCGCCGCCCCCGCCTTTGCCGCCTCAATCGCCGCATCAGCAATTTGCTTTGGCGAGCGCGG
>DBMZ01000181.1:0-2879 GCA_002299005.1 Alphaproteobacteria bacterium UBA685
GCAAAAGCCACCGCCTCTGGCACAAGCGCCAATGAGACCGTAAAGCCTGAGAGTAAATCAATGCTTGTTTGACGAGATGTTAAGGCCGGTTGACCAGCAGAGCTGACAGAATTGCCAAACAGATAGCGGTTCATTTTATCTTGAAGACTAGACACTTTATTGCTCACTTTATCAAAGATAGGAGGCCATCAGATTATTTGTCTGATGGCCGTAAAATATGGGGCAGTTATATAGAATCGCGCTGTAAAAGCTATCTCTTATGCAAAAAAATGGTAAAACAAGCGATAAATAGGACGCATAAACGCATCATATCATAAATTTATCAGGAGCGTGTCAATGAGCGGCGAGAGTGACTTGCAGACATTATTATCATCTTTGAAGATAGCGATATCTGATGAGGTGTTTGTCTTCGCGACCATAGTGAGCGGCACTTATCCAGAGACACTTCGCCCGCAAATGATGTTTCGTGAGGCAGAAGGGCTGACGCTGATCATAGAAGAGGCAGAGGCCAAAGCGCATGGGCTGGCTTATGAATTTGCGTCTCGGATGATCACGCTCAATGTGCATTCCTCGCTAGAGGCGGTCGGCTTTATGGCGCATATCTCAGCTAAGTTGGCTGATGCTGGCATTCCCGTGAACCCGGTGGCTGGCTTTTATCATGACCATTTGTTTGTCCCCGCCGATAGGCTGGCAGAGGCAAAGGCTATCTTGTCGCAAATCGCCTCTGACTGATTTTACCAAGAATGAGGGACATATCTAATAGACTTCACGGCCAAAGAACGTAATAATCAGCCCCAAATTAAGACCGTCTTCGGGGTATGGGATAAGGGTTTTAAATCAGATGAGTGTTACGCCGCTTTTTGAAGCTAAATCAGTCACAAAACATTTTGGCGACTTTACCGCCAATGATCAGGTGGATTTCGCCATAGGAGCTGGTGAAATCCATGCTTTGCTTGGGGAAAATGGCGCGGGTAAATCGACCTTTGTGAAGATGGTTTACGGCGTTCTGCAACCTGATGAGGGCGCGTTTTATTTTCAAGGAAACAAGGTGTCTATCTCTGGCCCGCAAGCGGCACGCCAGATGGGAATCGGGATGGTGTTTCAGCATTTTTCTCAATTCGAAGCGCTGACAGTGGCCGAAAACATCCAATTGGCGATGGATGGCTCAGAGACATTAGAGAGCCTGTCACAGCGTATTGAGGTGCTTTCGCGCTCTTATGGTATCCCAATCGCGGCTGATAAGTTAGTCGCCGATTTGTCTGTTGGCGAGCAACAGCGTGTGGAGATTTTGCGCTGTCTTTTGCAAAGCCCGAAATTGCTGATTATGGATGAGCCAACATCTGTTCTAACGCCGCAAGAGACAGAGCAGCTGTTTACGGTCATAAGACAGCTGGCAAGCGAAGGATGTGCGATTTTGTTCATCTCTCATAAGCTTGATGAGATTAAAGCATTATGTGAGGGCGCAACGATTTTGCGTGGCGGCAAAAAAATCGCCACTGTGAAAAGCAAAGATCACTCACAACATGCGATCGCAGAAATGATGGTCGGCAGCTCTATTTCTGAAATCAAACGCCAAGCGCAAGCCATTGGTGAAAGCTGTCTGTTTGAAGCCAAAGCCCTTTCGCGCGCCGCAGATGGGCCGTTTGATGTGGCTTTGTCGGATATTGATTTTGCGCTCTATGAGGGGCAAATATTAGGCATTGCGGGCGTTTCAGGTAATGGCCAAGATGAATTGATGGGCGCGCTAACAGGGGAATGGCGCAATGAGAAATCTATCGGGCTATTGGCGATAAAGGGCGAAGATGTCCGAAGCCTTTCGCCTGAGGCAAGACGCCAGAAGAATATTGGCTTTATTCCCGAAGACCGCAATGGCCATGCGGCCGTGCCGTCGATGCGCTTGTCTGAAAATACCTTGATGACATCTCACTCATCCAACGATGTGGGGCGCCGTGGCTTTATTGATGAGAGCGCTTTGCACGAAAAGACCGGACAAATTATCGCTGATTATGATGTCCGCACGCCAGAGACGAACCCGCTTGCCTCGTCTCTATCGGGGGGTAATCTGCAAAAATTCGTTGTCGGGCGTGAAATTGCGCGCCAGCCGAAAGTGCTGATTGTCAGCCAGCCAACTTGGGGCGTTGATATTGGCGCCGCACAGCTTATCCGCTCAGCCCTATTATCATTGGCACAGCAAGGGTCTGCTATCTTTTTGATCTCGCAAGATTTAGAAGAGATTTTTGCTATCTCAAGTCATATTGCCGTCTTGCATGACGGGCATTTGTCGCCGACATATCCGCTTGAAGAGATGACGCCAGAGAAGGTTGGTTTGCTGATGGGCGGCAAGGCGCTAGATGATGAGCCGGTGATGGAACAAGGAGCGCGCTCATGATTATGCTTGAGAAAAGAACTTCAGTGCCGACATGGTTGCGCGCGCTGACACCTTTATTTGCGATTGGCATCACCGTGATAATGGGCGGTCTTATCTTTGCGCTATTGGGCTATGATGCGCTAAAGGCTTTGTCGGTTTTCTTCTTATCCCCGTTATCACGCGGTGACCAGATAGCTGATTTATTTGTCAAAGCCTGTCCATTGATCATCATTGGCACAGGGCTTGTCTTTTGTTACCGCGCCAATATTTGGAATATCGGTGCTGAGGGCCAGCTTGTGCTTGGCGCTCTTGGGGCAGGGTGGGTTGCCTTGTCTTTTCCTGATGCGACCAGCTATTCACTTTTGATTCCGATGGCATTGGCGGCGATGGCGGCAGGCGCGTTATGGGCGCTTATTCCGGCGATTTTACGTGTGCGCTTTTCGACCAATGAGATTTTGGTCTCGCTGATGCTAACTTATGTTGCCAGTCTTTTGATTGATTGGCTGGTGCG
>DBMZ01000181.1:3213-3616 GCA_002299005.1 Alphaproteobacteria bacterium UBA685
ATGGCAGGTTATCAGGTGCGGTTGTTTGGTGAAGCCCCGCGCGCGGCAAAATTTGCTGGTTTCTCGCCGAGCCGTGTCACAATTTCTGTGATGATGGTCTCAGGCGCCTTAGCAGGTCTTGCAGGGGCGGTTGAAGTCTCAGCCAATATTGGCCAATTGCAGCCAAATATCTCATTCGGCTTTGGCTTCACCGCGATTATCGTTGCTTTCTTGGCGCGTTTGAACCCGATGGCCGTGATTGCGGCAGGTCTGGTTGTTGCCTTGGCCGAATTGGGCGGCGATGCGGCACAGATTTCGATGGGCGTGCCAAAAGTGGTGACCGGCCTGTTTAAGGGCTTGTTGTTGTTCATGTTGCTAGCAGGCGAGACATGGACCAACTTCAAAATCACATTTACGGGCAAAA
>DBMZ01000181.1:3806-5791 GCA_002299005.1 Alphaproteobacteria bacterium UBA685
CAAAATTTGCGTTTTTAAATCGCGTCAAAATAAGATAGGAATTGTTCATGTATGAAGAGCTTTTGCTAACCATCTTATTGACCTCTGTGCCGCTGATATTGGCAGGCACTGGTGAGCTTGTGGCTGAGCGTTCTGGTGTCTTAAATCTGGGCGTTGAAGGCATGATGCTGATGGGCGCGGTTGCGGCCTTTGGCGCGGCTATTCTCTCAGGCAGTGCGACATTAGGCATTCTAGCAGGGGCGTTTGGCGGCATGATGACAGCGGCCATATTTGCGCTTTTCACCCTTGGGCTTGCGACCAATCAGGTGGCAACAGGTCTGGCGCTGACAATCTTTGGCACGGGCCTGTCAGGCCTTATTGGCGCGCCTTTGGTGGGCAAAGCGATTGATGGTCTGCCTGCCTTAAACATCCCTGTTTTATCAGACATCCCCTTTATCGGCCTTGCTTTTAAGCTAGATGCGCTTGCTTATATGTCGATTATGATTGTCGCCCTCGTGGCCTATTTCCTGAAGCGCACCAGATGGGGCCTTGTATTGCGTGCGACAGGCGCTAATCATGATAGTGCTCATGCGCTAGGCTATAATGTTTTGGCTGTGCGCTGGTCGGCGGTTTTGTTTGGCGGCATGATGGCTGGTCTTGCCGGCGCCTATTTGCCGCTTGTGCTGACGCCGCATTGGGCTGAAGGTATGACAGCTGGCAGAGGCTGGATTGCGCTGGCGCTTGTTGTGTTTGCCTCATGGCAGCCTTGGCGCGTCGTTGTTGGCGCTATTTTATTTGGTGGCATCACCATCATGCAGCTTGCAGGTCAGGCGCGCGGATGGACGGTTCAGCCACAATTTTTATCGATGTTACCTTATCTTGCGACCATCATTGTGCTGGTTAGCATTTCGCGTTCAGGCGGCGTTTTGCATAAAGCACCCGCGCATCTTGGCCGCATTTTTTATCCCACCCGCTAGTTTCATTCAAAAGAGGAGAGTTCTTATGAAAGCTATCAAATTAGGCAAATGGCTTGCTTCAAGCCTTATCGCTGCAACAGCTGCTCTAGGCGTTTCTGCCGGTGCATCTGCTGACGCTATGAAAGTTGGTTTTGTGTATCTTACAAACCCAGGTGACCATGGTTGGACATATGCCCATGAAATGGGTCGTCAGGCCGTTGAAGCACGCTTTGGCGCCGATGTTGAGACAACTTATGTTGAGAATGTGCCAGAAGGCCCAGACGCCGCACGCGTTATCCGTGAGCTTGCCAAGCAAGGCAACCAGATGATTTTCACAACATCATTTGGCTATATGGACCCAACTTTGAAGGTCTCTAAAGAGTTCCCAGAAGTGAAATTTGACCATATTACAGGCTATAAGCGCTCAGGCAATATGGCAACTGGTAACATCCGCTTCTATGAAGGTCGTTATGTGCAGGGCGTTGTTGCTGGCTTGATGACAAAATCAAACAAAATCGGCTATTTGGGCGCGTTCCCAATTCCAGAAGTTATCCAAGGTATCAACGCGTTCGCACAAGGTCTGCGCTCTGTGAACAAAGACGCTGAAATCTCAGTTGTTTGGGTCAATAGCTGGTATGATCCTGTGAAGGAATCAGATGCGGCGAAAGTTCTGATTGCTGAAGGTGCAGATATTTTGGCACAGCACACAGACAGCCCTGCTATGTTGCAGACAGCTGAAAAAGCTGGTGCTCTTGGCTTTGGTCAATCATCAGACATGCATGAATTTGCACCAAACGCACAGCTATTCTCATCAGTGAATAACTGGGGTCCTTACTATATCTCACAAATCGAAAGAGCGATGGATGGCTCATGGACAACAGGTGAAGGCCCGGACCATTGGGCAGGTAACACTTGGAAGGGCATTGGCGAAGATTACCTTGTGCTAACAGAGTTCAAGAACATGCCAGCAGACGTAGCCGCCGCCGCAACAGCCGCGCGTGACGGTATCGCAGATGGCTCATTGGTTATCTTCAAAGGCCCGATGAGCGA
>DBMZ01000179.1 GCA_002299005.1 Alphaproteobacteria bacterium UBA685
CCAGCCGCAGAAGAGCAGGGCGCCTAATAGCGCCGCGCTCTTGCGATAAGGGCCGCACAATAATAATCAGCGAGGCCAGATGAGTTTTATAATCTCATGGCCTCGCTTTTTCACAGATTATGGCATGTCATCATTTTGATACTGCCACCGCACAACTTAAAAATAAGGAATATGACAATGAGCGTGACAGCAGCACTTGTTAAGGAATTGCGCGAAAAATCAGGCGCAGGCATGATGGATTGTAAAAAGGCTCTTGGTGAGACTAATGGTGATATGGATGCCGCGATTGACTGGCTCCGCACAAAAGGTCTAGCCGCCGCTGCCAAGAAGTCTGGCCGCGTTGCCGCTGAAGGCCTAGTTGCCGTGCATGTTGATGGCGCAAATGGCGCAATGATTGAGCTAAACTCAGAAACTGATTTCGTATCACGTAATGATGAGTTCCAAGCATTCGCCGCGAAATTGGCTGAATTGGCGCTTGCCGCTGATGATTTGGATGCGCTTAACGCGATGGATTACCCAGGCACAGGCCGCAATGTCGCAGAAGAGCTAACACAGAAAATCGCGACAATTGGCGAGAATATGACACTTCGTCGTATGACTAAAGTATCAGTCTCAGAAGGGTCTATCGTACCTTACATGCATAACGCCGTCGCTGATGGTCTTGGCCGTATTGGTGTGCTTGTTGGTTTGCAGTCAGGTGCCTCAGCAGATGCGCTAACAGGTCTTGGTAAGCAATTGGCCATGCACATCGCCGCAACTTCACCTGCCAGCTTGGCCGTTGAAGATCTAGACGCTGATTTGGTTGCACGCGAGCGTGATGTTCTTATCGAGCAAGCCAAAGCCTCTGGTAAGCCGCAAGAAATCGCAGAAAAGATGGTCGAAGGCCGTATGCGCAAATATTATCAAGAAGTAGTCTTGCTTGAGCAGACTTTCGTTATTGATGGTGAAAGCCGCGTTGGCGATGTTGTCGCAAAAGCAGGCAAAGACGCCGGTGCTGATATCGCGATGACAGCCTTTGCACAGTTCAATCTTGGTGCAGGTATCGAAAAAGAAGAAGCTGATTTTGCAGCAGAAGTTGCAGCGACTTTAGGTAACTAAAATCTGCGACAACAATAAGTGAGATAAACCAGCTATATAACCGATTATATGGCTGGTTTTTTTTGACCAAAGCTATGGTCTTATGGCGATAACATCGTTACACTACTCAACAGTTTACCTTCTTGCTGGTTGTAAAGGACAAATTGACTTATGACTTCTTCACCATCAAGCGACACCTATCATTATAAACGCGTTCTTCTGAAAATCTCTGGCGAATCTCTTATGGGGACGCAATCTTACGGGATTGATACAGAGATGGTGAATCGTGTGGCAGGCGAAATTGCCGATGTTATTGCGCAAGGAATTGAAGTGTGCCTTGTGATTGGCGGCGGTAATATCTTCCGCGGTGTCTCTGGCGCTGCTGCTGGTATGGAGCGTGCGACAGGTGACTATATGGGCATGCTGGCAACCGTCATGAACGCGCTTGCGATGCAAAACGCGCTTGAAAAGATTGAAGTGCCTGTGCGCGTGATGTCTGCGCTGCCTATCTCAGCCGTTTGTGAGCCTTATATTCGCCGGCGTGCTATGCGTCATATGGAAAAAGGCCGCGTTGTTATCTTTGCCGCAGGGACAGGTAACCCGTTCTTTACGACCGATACAGCCGCCGCATTGCGCGCCTCTGAGATGAATTGTGATGCGCTTTTAAAGGGCACCAGAGTTGATGGTGTCTATGATAGCGATCCTGAGAAAAATCCTGATGCCACGCGTTATGATAGCTTGAATTATATGGAAGTATTGTCGCGTGATCTAAAGGTCATGGATGCGTCTGCTATATCGCTCGCACGTGAGAATTCTATTCCGATTTTGGTCTTTTCAATCACTGAATCCGGTGGTTTTGATGCTGTGCTAAAGCATGAAGGGCCTTATACAATTGTTGAAGAACAAAACTAATATTCAATAGGGAGTTTTTAAATGTCTAATCTTGATATGGACGATGTAAAGCGCCGCATGGATGCGTCCGTTGGCAATTTTGCGAATGAGCTAAGTGGTCTGCGCGCCGGCCGCGCGTCTACAGCGATGCTTGAGCCTGTGACAGTTGATGCCTATGGCGCGCGTATGCCGTTGAACCAAGTGGCAAATATCTCTGTGCCAGAGCCGCGTTTATTGACAGTGTCTGTATGGGATACAGGCCTTGTGGCGGCAACTGAGAAAGCCATTCGCGATTCAGGCCTTGGTCTAAATCCAATGGCAGAAGGCAATGTCATCCGCGTCGCTGTGCCAGATTTGTCTGAAGAGCGTCGCCGTGAACTTGTGAAGGTTGCGGGTAAATATGGCGAGGCCGCACGTATCGCTGTGCGTAATATTCGCCGTGATGCGATTGAAGTTGTCAGGAAAGACGAAAAAAGCTCAACTATCTCTGAAGATGAGCGCCATGGTTTTGAAGCGACAATCCAGAAAGCAACGGATGAATTTATCGCCAAAGTCGACAGCATGCTTGCTGAAAAAGAAAAAGATATCACGCAGGTATAAGCAAAGATGTCTGCTAAGCATGTCGCAATTATTATGGATGGCAACCGGCGTTGGGCAAAACAACGTCGGTTCGAGATCTTGCGCGGTCACTCGCAAGGCACCTCGACGCTCAAAACCATTGCCAGACATGCTTATGAAAATGGTGTGAGCCATTTATCTGTTTTTGCCTTCTCAACTGAAAATTGGCGTCGCCCTAAAGCTGAGGTGGCAGGCCTGATTGAGTTAATGAAGCGTTTTTTGATGCAAGATCTCGAAACGCTACAATCAGATAATGTCAAGTTAAGCGTGATAGGGGATTTGACACGCTTTGATGCGGAGCTTCAAGGGCTTTTTGAGACAGCGCAATCAGTTACCGCGCAAAATACAGGCTTGCATTTGACGATTGCGGTTAATTATGGCGGCCAGCAAGATTTCCTATCTGCGGTACAAAAATTGCAAGAAGATGGCAAATCTGTTGAGACAATTGACGATGTGAAGGCGGCCATGCAAGCGTCATTCTTGCCGCCGGTAGATCTTCTCATTCGCACAGGCGGCGAGCAGCGTGTCTCGAACTTCCTACTATGGGATATCGCCTACGCAGAACTTCATTTTAGCGATAAATATTGGCCTGAATTTACAGCAGATGATTTTGATAGAGCCTTGCATGATTTCGACAGCCGTGAGCGTCGCTTTGGTGGTGATGGTGCTGTAGATAAACTGGCCTCGAAGGCTTAACGGGTAGTCTTGATTGTGACAGAGCTAAAGCAACGCATTATTGGCGCCTTATATTTTATACCATTCATCATTGGGACAATTGCGGGCCAGCCCTATTTAGGCGTTACGATTGGCGCGCTTCAAGTCTTGATGGCTTATGAACTTGCAAAGCTGATAGGTAGCTCACAAAAAGCCGTCATTATGTTGGCCGCCTTATTTGTTCTGACGGCCCTATCTAGCCAGATTTCGGTCTTTGGCCTATCGCCCCTATTATTAAGCGCGCTGTTAACAGCTCTGTGCTTTGTGATTATCGTTGTGAAGGCGAGGTTTGCTATCGCATTATTCGCTACGGCGGTCTTGCTATGCCTCTCAAATTTGAGCGTTCTTATCACGCTTCCAAACGCTGTGAGCCTTTTGGTATCTCTTTGCTTGATTGTCACGGCTGTGGATATTGCGGCCTATTTTGTGGGGCGCGCTGTTGGCGGCAAGAAGCTTGCCCCGTCAATTAGCCCTGGCAAAACAATCTCTGGCGCGATTGGTGGGCTCATCGGTGCCATGCTAATGGCCTATATTGCCTCCCCCTACATCTCTGATATTTATCCTAATAGTCTGATTTTAGGTCTTGTTTTAGGGATTTTAGCCCAGGCAGGTGACCTCTATGAAAGTGCCTTTAAAAGACGGGTCGGTGTAAAGGATAGCTCGAACTTTATTCCGGGTCATGGCGGTTTTCTTGACAGGTTTGACGGTTATATTTTCATCATCCCACTTGTTGTGGCGATGATAGCAACAGCTTAGATACAGGTTTTTATGACACGCACGGTAACAATATTAGGCGGCACCGGCACAATTGGCGACAATATGCTGGATTTATTGCGTCAGCATAAAGACACTGCCTCACTTTATGGCCTGTCAGCTTTTAATAATGTTGAAAAACTCATCCGCATTATCCAAGAATTCTCGCCAAAAGTGGTGGCTATACCGTCAATGCCTGAAGAGAGTGACCTGAAGAAAATCTGTGCTGAAAAGCAGATTGAATTGCTGATAGGTGAGGGTGCGATTGATGAGTTGGCGGCCCGCAAGGTTGGCCTTGTGGTTGGCGCTATTGTCGGGATGGCAGGGCTATCATCTGTGATGGCGGCGGTAAAAGCCGGCCAGACAATCGCGCTTGCCAATAAGGAATCATTGGTGGCGGCGGGGCATCTTGTTATGCCCGCATTGGGCCAATATGGCGCTAAGATAATCCCCGTTGATTCAGAGCATAACGCTATTCATCAATGTTTGATGGGCCAAGAGCGGGATGCGGTCAAAATGATCACGCTCACAGCCTCTGGCGGGCCTTTTTTGCGTCTGTCATCTGATGAGATAAAGTCTGTCACCAAGGCAGATGCGCTTGCGCACCCCAATTGGGTTATGGGCGCGAAGGTCAGTATTGATAGTGCTAGCATGATGAATAAGGGGCTAGAATTGCTTGAGGCATCGCATCTATTTGGCGCGGCGCAAAAGCAATTATCGGCTGTAATTCATCCACAAAGCTTGGTGCATGGGTTTGTTGAATATCTTGATGGCTCAGTGATCGCACATTTGGCCTCAGCCGATATGAAATTGCCGCTTGGCTTTGCGCTTGGGCTTGAGACACGCATTGAGACAGGCACGAAGCCACTGCGTTTAACCGAGATTGCCCAGCTTGATTTTATCGAGATTGATAGAGACAAATTCCCGTGCTTTGCGTTTGCCGAGCAAGTGATTGACGAAGGCCCCGAAAAAGCGATTATTTTGAATGCGGCGAATGAGATCGCCGTTGAGGCATTTTTGCATGACCAGATTGCGTTTCATCAAATCGCCACAATCGTTGGCAAAGCTCTTGATGATAAGAGCGACGGGGATGCCTCTTCCCTAGAGGGTGTGTTCGATCTTGATAAAAAGGCGCGTCTCTTGGCGCTGTCATATTGCCAAACTTTATAAATTCTAGCCAAAGGGGCGTCTGATGGAACAATTCGGTGTCTTGGTAAATATCTTGGCCTTGCTTGCCATGTTAACGCCGATTGTTTTCATTCATGAATTCGGCCATTACTATGTCGCGCGTAAAAATAATGTCGCGGTGGATGTGTTTTCTGTGGGCTTTGGCCCTGAATTATATCACTGGATTGACAAGCATGGGACAAGATGGCGTATCGCAGCATTGCCACTTGGTGGTTATGTCAAAATGCGCGGTGATGCCAATGCCGCTAGTATGATGAGTGAATCATCGAGAGCGATTAAAGGCTCATTCGCCTCTGCTAGTCTTGGCGCACGCATGGCGATTGTGGCGGCGGGGCCAGCCACAAATTTCATCACGGGCATTGTGCTATTTGCCTTCATCTATATGGCCGTTGGCAAGGTTGTGATGGCGCCTGTGGTCGGGCAAGTTGCGCCTGAATCACCTGCCGCGACTGCAGGCCTGCAAGCAGGGGACCTCATCACGCAAGTCAATGGCAATGCGATTGGTGACTTTTCAGGACTAAAAGGGATAGTCTCAGAAAACCCTAATAAAGAGCTGTTATTCACCATAGATAGAGACGGCCAGAGCCTTTTCTTGCCTGTTATTCCTGAGGAGAAATGCTCTGAAGATTTGCGCCTTACCTATGGCTTCCTTGGTGTCCATTCTGTTCAAGGTGAATTGCGCCAGTTAGGATTTGCGCAAAGTATTGGGCAGGGCTTTTCAGACACAATCACATTCTCGCAAGCAATGTTGCGCGGTATTGGCCGCATGGTGACAGGCACGATGAATAGAGGCGAGATTGGTGGCCCTGTGAAGATTGCCCAAATAAGCGGTGATGCGGCGCGTGCTGGCTGGGTGCCGTTTGTGTTTCTTGCGGCCATTATCTCGCTTAATCTAGGGCTTGTGAATCTGTTGCCTATCCCTGCCTTAGATGGTGGTCATCTGATGCTATTTGCGGTTGAAGGTGTTATGAGGCGCCCACTTTCCGATAGGGTGCAATCGGCGCTTTTGCGCGGCGGTTCGGCCTTTTTGATGAGTGGGATGCTTCTGCTGATACTCTATGATAGCTATTCTTCGCTGATGCCGACATTCTGTCCTTAAAAATCATGTCGTCTAAGCCAAAGATTGATTGTCGATTTGGTCAATATTTGCCATAGTAAGAGCCACAGTGATGTCTCAATGGGAGTGGCCTGACGATGAAACTTCAATCTTTAATGCGCAGGTTTGTTTTAGCCTTTAGCCTCTTATGCTTTAGCTTTGCTCCTCACATCGCCCATGCGCAATCGGCAAGCACTGTTGATGAGATTGTGATCTCTGGCAATCAGCGTGTATCGAGCGCCACTATATTGAGCTATTTGCCTATCTCATTGGGGGACAATGTGCGGGCATCGACGCTTAATAGCGCTATTGAAAGCCTTTTTGAGACAAAGCTTTTTGAAGATGTGAGCCTGAGTATTGATGGCGACAAGCTGCTTATCAGCGTTGTTGAGAACCCGATTGTTAATCGCATTAACATCGAGGGCAATGAGGTGTTAAAAGATGATGTTTTGCTGGCCGAATTGAACATTCAGCCGCGCCGCATCTATACAGACCAGCTCGCCATTGAAGCCACACAGCAATTATTGACCATTTATCGTCTATCAGGTCGTTACGCCGCACAGATAGAACCAAAGCTTATCCGTTTGGAAAATAACCGCGTGGATTTGGTCTTCGAAGTGGATGAAGGCCCCCTTATTAAAATCTCAAGCATCAAATTCTCAGGTAATGAGGCCTTTTCTGACAGAGCGCTCAGACAGGTTATCTCTAGCCGTGTTGAGAGATGGTGGGCATTTTTATCACGCACTGACAAATATGATGAGGCGCGTCTCGATTTCGATATCCGCCTCTTGCGTCAATTCTATCTCGCACGAGGCTATGCAGATATTGACGTCACCAGAGCGCAAGGCGGACTGTTGCCTGACCGATCTGGTTTTGCTGTCTCTTTTGAGTTAACCGAAGGCGCGCGCTATAAAAATGGCACCGTTAGCTTTACTTCTGAAATTCCGGGCGTTGATGTCAATGAATTGCGCGATGAAGTGCCGCTTGTCGAGGGTGATTGGTATGATGTGCGCTTTATGGAGCAGGGACTTTTGAACGTGACCAACAAGCTTGGCACGCTCGGCTATTCCTTTGTGAATGTGACGCCGCAGATCGATACAAATGCAGAAACAGCCGAGCTTAATGTTCAAATTAACATTGGTGCGGCGCGTAAAAGTTACATTGAACGCATTGAAATTGTTGATAATAACCGAACGCTCGATCGTGTTGTGCGCCGCGAGTTGGGGCTTGTTGAAGGTGATGCCTTTAACCAGTTAAAGTTGGATAAATCTGTCCGCAATATTCGCAATCTAGGGTTCTTTAGACGTGTTGAAGTTGCCAATTTCAGAGGCTCGTCTGAAGAGCAAACAGTGACCGAGATTTCGGTCGAAGAGCAATCAACAGGCGATCTGCAAGTGGGTGTTGGCTATTCATCAATTGATAAGGCATCCTTTAATTTTGGCATTAATGAGCGCAATTTCCTTGGTACAGGCCGTAAGGCTGAATTTACCGTTGGTGTATCAAACAGCTCAACAAACATCAGAGCAGGCCTAACCGAACCATATTTCCTTGGTCGTAATTTGTCTGCTAGCGGTTCGGTCTTCAGAGACACGCGCAAAGAAAGCACCTATACCGCCAAAAGTACGGGCCTAGATTTTGGCCTTGGCTTTTCTGCCGCAAATGACATTTACCATCGTTTTGGCTATGTCATCTCGCAAAATAAGACGACGGCAAAATCAACAACAGCCTCATCGGTTACTGGTGAAGAAGGCAAGACGATTTTGGAATCAGCCGTCTCATACCGTGTAGGCATTGATAAAAGAGATAACCGCTTTGACCCGCGTGAAGGCTATAATGCCTCTATCACAGAGACCTATGCGGGTATTGGCGGTGATGCGACCTACCTGAAATCAGAGTTTAACCTTGGCTATTATAAGCCGTTTAATTTTAACAGCATCATTTTTGGGGCTAAATTGCGCGGTGGTATGATTGATGGTCTCGGCAATAATGTGACGCAATCATCACGCTTCTTCTTGGGTGGCCGTTCGGTACGTGGCTTTGATGGCGGTGGCATCGGCCCACGCGATACGGGCAATAAGGCCAGTGTCGGTGGTAATAATTACTATGCTGGCTCATTTGAAGTGGTATCTGATCTAGGCCTGTCGAAGGATCTAGGTCTTAGATGGACAGTCTATACAGATTATGGCTCTTTGTGGGGCACAGACTTCCCTGATGGTGTCACGGGCGCAAATGATAATTCTATGAGAAACTCTGTCGGTTTTGGTCTGTTATGGGATACAGCTATCGGTCCCCTCTCTTTCTATTGGGCGGATGCGGTAAACTCAAAATCCTACGACAAGACGCGCCGTTTCCAATTCAACATCGGCACAAGATTATAAGCTGTTATGGTTAGTTTCGCGCGCATAGGCTTGATGGCATTGGTGTTGATGATAAGCGCCAATGCCAATGCCCAATCATCAAGTGATAACTCACTTTTTGACGTGAAGCGTATCGCCTTAATCGATTTGTCTTATGTTTTGCGTAATGCTGAGGCGACCACAAAAATCAGGGATTTGCTAGATGAAAAGAAGGCTGAATTCTCGCAGGAATTTCAAAATCGTGAGACGGCTCTATTAAATAAAGAGCGTGAGATTAATGCCCAACGCGGCCTCGTCTCGCAAGATGCGTTTAATGAGGCGGTTCAGCTATTCCAAGGGGAAGTGGCTGAGGTGCAAAAGGAAATTCAGTTCAAGCGCAATTCTCTAGACCAAGCCTTTCAACAGGCACAGGATAATCTACGCTCTCTTGCGCTTGAAATTGTGACAGCCATAGCACAAAGAGAACAGCTTGATATGGTCATCACAAGAGAGACGGCATTGATTTTCAGACAAGATTTGAACATCAGTGAAGAGGTGCTTGCGCTCCTAGATGAGCGGACAAAAAATGCGCGTATTGAAGTCGGTGAGTTACCGTTCTAAGGCAAGGAAGAGGCCAGTTTCGTGGCAATTGATTCAAAATTCTATCAGGTCGCAAAGCCGCTTACCCTAGCAGATGTGCAAAAGATGGCGGCGCTTGAGGTCCTATCTGATAGAGGCCATCTTATCACCCATGCTTGTGCGCCAGATGAGGCGCAAACAGGCGCGCTTATCTTTATTGGCTCAAAAGACTATCTCGCGCAATTATCGCATGTTGCTGGCATCACAATCTTAACAACAAGTGACCTTGCCCCTTCTTGTCCAGATGAAGCTAGTATTGTGGTCTCTAAAGCGCCGCGTGTTGCTTTTGCGCAAATATTGGCCGCACTCTATCAGCAAGATGTTAAAGCGGTTATCGCCGACACAGCCCAGATAGCGCCAGATGCCTCAATCGGGCGTAACGTGTCTATCGGCGACTATGCCATAATCGAAGCTGGTGCGGTGATTGGCGAAGATGTGGTGATAGGCGCGCATTGTGTTATTGGCGCGCAATGCCAGATTGGCGCAAAGACGATAATTAAGTCACATGTGGCCATTCATTGCGCTTATATTGGTGAAAATGCTCTCATAGAGGCGCATGCGGTTATTGGTAAGAGCGGCTTTGGCTTTGAGATGACGGCGACAGGGGCTGTGATGATACCGCATCTTGGCACAGTACAGCTTGGCAATCATGTTCATATTGGCGCGCATAGCGTTGTTGATAAGGGCGTTTTAGGCGCGACCATTATCGCTGATGATGTCATGATAGATAATCATGTTCATGTCGCGCATAATGTCCAGATTGGCGAAAAATGCATTATCCTTGCGCAGGTTGGCATAGCTGGCAGTGCGGTGATTGGTAAAAACGTAATTTTGGCCGGGCAGGTGGGGGTGAAAGACCATGTCACCATCGCTGATAGGGTGGTTATCTTGTCAGCTGCCAAAGTAACGAAGAATATTGAAGAAGCTGGCACATATGGCGGTTATCCGGCCATTCCAGCAAAACAACATTGGCGTGAACAAGTCGCATTGCGCAAGCTTGCCGCTGTTAAGAATGGTAAAGGGGAATAGATATGTCACAAGCAGTAACTGAAATGGATTATGGCGCGGTTTTAAAGGCAATACCGCATCGCCCACCGTTTTTATTAATTGATAAGGTCGTTGATATCGTAGCCGATGAAAGCGCAACAGGTATCCGCGCTGTCAGCAGTAATGAGCCCTATTTTGCCGGTCATTTCCCAGGTCATCCAGTGATGCCAGGCGTCTTGATTGTCGAAGCTTTGGCACAGACAGCCGCCTGTCTTGTATCTGCCACGCTAGGCGATGAGACCGAAGATAAGCTTGTATTTTTCACCACCATTGATGGCGTGAAATTCCGCAAGCCTGTCTTACCAGGTTGTTTGCTAGAGTTGAAAGTCAAAAAAGTATCTGCCAGAGGTCCTTTATGGAAATTCACCGGTGAAGCACATGTTGAGGGCAAAAAAGTGACCGAATGTCAGTTTTCAGCTATGATGATTGACCCGCAAGCATAGGACTGATTGAAACCATGTCTCTTATTCACCCAACCGCCATTATTGACCCTGATGCGCAAATTGCCGCGACAGTGGAGATTGGCCCTTATTGCATTATTGGCCCGCATGTTACGATTGCGGATGGCTGTGTGCTTCATGCGCATGTTGTCATCGAAGGCCATACGACGATTGGCGAGACGTGCGAAATATTCTCTTTTGCCTGTCTTGGCAAGGCACCGCAACATCTGCGTTATGAAGGTGAGCCGGCTGAGCTTATCATCGGCAAAAACAATATCATCAGAGAGCATGTGACCATGCATATTGGCACCGCTATTGGCAATATGAAAACGGTGGTGGGTGATAATGGCATGTTTATGGTTGCCAGCCACATCGCCCATGATTGCGTTGTCGGTGATAATTTTATTCTAGCGCAAAACTCAGCGCTAGGGGGGCATTGTGTTGTCGGTGATAATGTCTATTTCGGTGCCTATTCAGCGGCCCACCCCTTTGTTACGATTGGCGACAGCGCTATGATTGGCGGCTTAACTGCGGTTGTGGCGAATGTGATCCCCTATGGCAATGTCTATGGGGAGCGCGGCTATTTGCACGGTGTGAACATGATCGGCATGAAGCGACGCGGGATGAGCAAGGATGATATCCGCCTTATAAAGCAGGTCTATGATCGCATCTTCAAAGATGAGGGTGTCATGCAAGATAAGGTGAATAAGGTGCGCGTTGACTATGGTCATATTCCCATTGTCAAAGACATAGTGGACTTTATTGATGTAGAGGCAAAACGAAGCTTGTGTGGTGCAAAGAAGGATTAAATGCAAAAATTAGGAATTGTTGCAGGGGCGGGCGAACTGCCATCATTGGTCGCACAAATGGCGGTTGCAAAGTCAATAACGCCTGTGATCGTGTCGCTTGATAATCAAGGTCAGGCAGATTTTGCACCTTTAACAAGCCACTCTTATAGCCTTTTGCAAATTGAGAGCATTATTGCGCATTTTATCGCGCATGAAGTGACTGATATTGTGATGGTTGGCAAGGTTCAAAGACCTGTGGTTACCGCCGGCAGCGCGATTGATGCTACCTCTGCGGAATTGCTGAAAAAGACACTGCCACATGGTGATGATGCCGCTTTGCGCGCCGTTCTTGGCGTGGTTCAGCAAGCTGGTTTGCGTGTTCTGCCACTGCAAGCGCTTGTGCCTGAACAAAAGCTGGCTGAGGGCTATGATAATAATGTAGGCTCCGGGTGTTCTGACAAAACGCTGACACTTGCCATTAAGGCGCATAAGCGTCTATCGGCTCTTGATGTGGGGCAGGCCGTTATTGTGCAAGAAGAACGTGTTATCGCCATTGAAGCCGCTGAAGGCACAGATGCGATGATTGCGCGGTCGGCTGGCCTGTTATCTGACGAAGGGGCCGCGCTGTTTTTCAAGGCGAGTAAGACAAGTCAGAATAAATTGCTCGACCCGCCTGTGATTGGCCTTGATACCATCACGCACTGTATCAAAGCAGGCGTGCGCACCATCGCTATTGAAGCAGAGCATTGCTTGCTTGCCGCACCCTTGCCCGTAATCGAAGAGGCATGTGCGAAGCATGATATCAGGTTACTGGCTGTCTCCTTGCATGAAGCAGTTGCGTGATGACACAGCTTGCCTACATTCTGGCAGGCGAGCCTTCAGGTGATAAAATAGCCGCCGCGCTTATGCGTGCTTGCAAAGGAACCACCGAATTTCATGGTATTGGCGGCCCTTTGATGAAGGCAGAGGGTCTTGGCGGTGACCGTGACTATACCGCACTTCAAATTATGGGTTTGGCAGAGGCGCTGCACAATTACAGGGCGCTCAAACAGCTGATGCAACAGCTTGTTGATGAGGCATGTGCCTTGCGGCCAGATGTGATTTATACCATTGATGCCAAGGCCTTCTCATTGCGCTTTGCCAAGGCGTTACGTGCGCGTATGAAGCAAGAAGGCTGGCAAGCAAAGCTAGTGCATGTTGTTGCGCCGACCATTTGGGCCTATGGGGCAGGGCGCCGTCATGCCTTTGAAAATAGTTTTGATGCGTTGCTATGCCTGTTTCCAATGGAGATGGGGCTGTTTGATAAAGATAAATTAACGACCAAATTCATAGGTCACCCTGCCGCCTATCAGATGGCGTATCCGGAGCGTGAAATGCCGCGCGAAAATAAACGGCTTTTATTATTACCAGGCTCAAGAGCTTCAGAAATAACCAGCCTATTGCCCATATTCTTGCGCACGATAAGCAAAATTCAAGGCGATAGAGCACTCTGTGTCAGTCTTGTGACCATCGAAAGACAAAGAGCGCTTGCCGAAAAATTGGTGGCCGCTTCAGGCGTAGATATCGCGGTTATCACAGGCCAAGACGCGCTTAACCAAGCCTTTCAAACGCATGATTTAATGCTGGCAGCCTCAGGCACTGTGACATTAGAAGCAGCGCTTGCCGGTATGCCGGGGCTTGTTGCCTATAAGCTCAATCCGCTTGTGGCAGGTTTGATGCGTATGCGCTTTAAACAAAAAGATCCGGTATTGCCAAATATCATTCTGCAAAAGGAAATCTATCCGTTTTTCTTCCAAAGTCAGGTGAATGAACAAACATTATCGGCGCAGATTGCCACTATGTTGGATGATGGGGATTTGCTTGCGAAGATGACGGCAAATGCGCGCGAACTCAAAGAGTGTTTGACAAACTCGGCGCCTAGTTTTGAAGATGCCATCGCATCAGCTCTTAATAAAATCAATAAGGCATAAAAAAAGGACAGTTTGCACTGTCCTTTTGAAAATCTGTGATGATAGGTCAATCTATCTTTGTGAAATTGTTTTAAAGTCACGCATTGTTGGGCCGGTGTAGAGCTGGCGTGGGCGACCGATGCGCTGTGTTGGATCTTCCACCATCTCTTTCCACTGAGAAATCCACCCAACTGTGCGGGCAACCGCAAATAGGACTGTGAACATAGATGTTGGGAAACCAAGCGCCTTGAGGATGATGCCTGAATAGAAATCAACATTCGGGTATAGCTTTTTATCAATGAAATATTGATCTTTAAGCGCCAATTCTTCTAGTTCCATTGCCACTTCAAGAAGCGGGTCATTAATGCCCAATTTACCCAAAACTTCATGACAAGTATCACGCATAACTTTGGCGCGCGGGTCAAAGTTTTTGTAAACGCGGTGACCAAAACCAAATAGGCGGAACGGATCGTTCTTATCGCGCGCTTTATTGACATATTCACCGATACGGCTCTTATCACCAATCTCGTTTAGCATATCAAGTACAGCTTCGTTGGCACCGCCATGGGCTGGACCCCAAAGAGAGGCGATACCAGCCGCGATGCAGGCAAAAGGATTTGCCCCTGATGAGCCAGCAAGGCGCACGGTTGAAGTTGACGCATTCTGCTCATGGTCAGCGTGCAAGATAAAGATCTTATCCATCGCCTTTGATAACACAGGATCTGGGTGATACTCTTCTGCCGGAACAGAGAAACACATTTGCAGGAAGTTTTCTGCATAGTTCAAATCATTGCGCGGATAATTAAATGGCTGGCCGATTGAATATTTATAAGCCATCGCCGCCAATGTCGGCATTTTCGCAATCAGACGACGAGAGGCAATCATGCGCTGAACAGGGTCTGAAATATCTGTTGAATCATGATAGAACGCAGACAAAGCGCCTGTTACGCCGCACAAAATTGCCATCGGGTGCGCATCGCGTCTGAAACCACGATAGAACTGCGACAATTGCTCATGAACCATTGTATGGTTTGTAATTGCGCTATCAAATTCAGCTTTTTCAGCTTCATTTGGCAACTCACCATTTAACAGCAAATAAGCGACTTCAAGGAAGTTTGCTTGTTCTGCTAGCTGTTCGATTGGGTAGCCGCGGTGAAGCAAAATACCTTTTTCGCCGTCAATATATGTTAGGCCAGATTCGCATGAGCCTGTTGCGCCATAGCCGGGGTCGTAAGTAAACATGCCAGTGGAACCATATAAAGCGCGTATATCGACCACATCCGGGCCAACACTGCCGCTCATCACAGGCAATTCGGTTTGTGTTCCAGCTGCATTATCAACCAACAGAACCGTTTTGTTACTATCAGACATGAATTTCTCCTAATTTCTCGGATACGTCCCCAATTTTGTATCGAATGCCAATTTTGTATCAAATTAATGACTATTCTTTTGTGACCGCATCATAGACGAGATGAGGGAAATTAGCAAGATTGACTGATACGAAAAGCGACTTCTTTGGTGCCCAAAGCGACAATGATGTCAGTAATTGAGGGTGACCCTTTCGTGCCAGTCAAAGCGGCTCTAAGAGGCAGTCCAATATGCTTCATTTTGAGGTTTTCAGCTTCAAGGAAGCGAAACATAACGTCTTTTAACTGCTCAAGCGTATCAAGCGACGGGGGCAGGGCATCTGCAAATTTCAGCAAAATAGCTTTGCTTTCATCATTTAGGAAAGCGGCCGCTTCTTCTGTGATAGATGGCGCGCCATCATAGATGATATAATCTTGGCCCGATGCAAGGTCTGTTAATGTCTGCGCCCTGTCTGTTAGGAGTGGCATGAGCGCTATCAGCCTATCTTTGGCGTCAGCTGAGGCTTTATCTGCGTCATAATGCGCTAGAATATGCGTTGCGAGCATCGAGGTATCTGCGGCGCGCATATGGTGCTGGTTAACAGATTTTAATTTGTCAGTATCAAACCTAGCAGGCGCTTTGCCGACCTTGGCAATGTCAAACCATTCAACAGCTTGCGCTAATGTGAAATATTCTTCATCACCATGTGACCAGCCAAGGCGCATAAGATAATTCGCCATTGCCTCTGGCATGAACCCTTCGTCTCGATAGGCATCTACCCCAAGGGCGCCGTGACGCTTTGATAATTTAGCACCATCTTGGCCATGAATAAGCGGAATATGCGCAAAGGCAGGCACATCCCAGCCAAGCGCTTGATAAACCATTTGCTGGCGAAAGGCATTATTGAGGTGATCATCGCCTCTTATCACATGCGTGATGCCCATATCATGATCATCCACCACAACAGCCAACATATAAACAGGTGAGCCATCAGAGCGCAAAATCACCATATCATCTAGCTGTTCTGCCGCGACTTCGACCTTTCCTTGCACAAGGTCATCGATGGTTATCGTGCCTTCATCCGCCATGCGCAGGCGCACAACAAATGGCACACCAGCAGGTGCCTCATCAGCTGGTTTATCGCGCCAAGGAGAGCGCACAGATTTACCTGATTGGCGCGCTTCATCCCGCAGGCTGGTCAATTCCTCTTCTGAGAGATAACAGCGATAAGCATGGCCTGTTTCAAGCAAGGTCTGGGCAATTTCGGCATGACGTGTCGCGCGCTCTGACTGCATAATAGCCGGCGCGTCACCCTCTAGGCCAAGCCAATTAAGGCCATCATGAATGGCATCAATCGCCTCTGTCGTAGAGCGGGCTTTGTCTGTGTCTTCAATGCGAAGCAAATATTGGCCGCCATGCGCCTTAGCAAAAACATAGTTGAAAAGGGCCGTGCGGGCGCCGCCAATATGCAGAAAGCCAGTGGGAGACGGGGCAAAACGAGTGATAACGCTCATGATAATTTAACCATTCATCTATCAAAGTGTGTGTGAGGGGCGATTATACATAAATTATACACAGGATGTAGCGTAAAAATGGTTCATCTTCCATTAGAAATACCGCTTGCCGTAGAAGAGCGACTAAAAGAACGGCGTGGGACTCATAAGGAATATCTCAGTTCGCTTGCCGCCTTTAGCATGCTATGCGGCTTGATGATGGCAGATGCGTTGCATTTTTGGCACCTATTATTGGTTTTTGCCTTTATTGCGGGCCTTGTTACCATCATCGCGCGCCAATTAGACCATAGCTATGGTGCGATTATCCTCATTTGTTCTCTTGTCATTGGCGCATTTGCCACCATGGCTGAGCGACAGCGCAGTGAGACTGAGATTATCAGCGCCCAGATTGTTGGCCAGACACGCGCGATTATCATTAAATATGAAGCACAAGAGGCAGGGCGCGCAAGGCTATGGCTATCGCGCATTCGGATTGATACAGGTGATACGCAAAGGGATATTGGCGGTGTCATCCGTGCAACGATTGATGATATGCCAAATAGGCCTGTGGCAGAGGGGGATTATTTTAACGGCACATTGCGCATCTTTCCCTTATCAGGCCCGCTATTTCCAGGCTGGCCAGATTATGCGCGCAAATCATGGTCAGAGGGCATTGTGGGCACGGCCTATGGCAGGCGGCCAGAAATTATCACAAATGAGGGGCCGATATCTGCCACGATGATTGCGGGCATAAGATCAAGCATTCGCCGCTCGGTCGAACAGCATTTACAGCCCGAAAATGCCACCCTTGCGAAGGCGCTGTTTATTGGAGAGCGCGATTTTAGTGACAGAGCCTTTTACGAGCCGTTTCGCAAAGCAGGGCTGGCGCATTTATTGGCTATATCAGGCTTGCATATGGGCTTATTATGCTTTGGCATATATGGGGTGTTCCGCCTTATCTTGTCATGTTTTGTACGCATATCTGCCTATGTGGGGCATCATAAAATAGCCGCCCTATGCGCGCTAGCCGCAGGGTTTTTCTATTTAAATCTAGCTGGCACTGCCATTTCGGCCATTCGCGCTTATTTGATGACGAGCCTTATTTTGTTCGCGCTGATGATTGGGCGGCGCATGGTGACGATGCGCAATGTGAATCTGGTCTTTATCCTTTTTGTGCTCTTCTATCCGTCAGCGGTCTATCAGCCCGCATTCCAGCTTTCTTTTGCCGCAACCTATGGCATTGTGATGTTTCATGATAGCCAGAGGCACCGGGGGCATAATCAGACCAAGGCGTATAAATGGCTTATGCGTCTCTTTTATCTGGTTGCCACGTCTGCCATGGCCATTGGGGCAACTTTTATCATCACAGCCTACCATTTTGGCACCATCACAGCGTGGGGCATTGCTGCTAACATTGCGGCCATCCCTTATACAGCCATGGTCATTATGCCCGCAGGCGTTGTCTATCTATTGGGCGTGATGATGGGGGCAGATGCCCTTATAGCCCCCTCATTTGATGCGATATTATCCATGCTCGTGCGCTTTGCTGGCTTTATGAGCATGCTGCCTCTATCTGAAATAAGGCTATCAAAACCCCCAGCCATCTATCTGCCACTATCGATGATGGTGATGGTCGTCTTTTATTTAACAAAGTCAAAGGCCCGGCTGGCAACTATCACAGCTATGATTTTCGGACTTGGATTGTGGGCAGGACAAGCACAGCCTATCGGGGCCTTAACGGGGAGCGGTAATTTCATCAGATTTGCGATGCTAGAGGAGGGAAGGCTTCTACATATGCACAAGCTGTCACGCTTTTGGACAGAGTCTTATCAGGCACTATTTGGGCCGTTTGATGATAGCCACTATATAAGCTGCCGTAGGAGCTGTCTGATTGAGCCTGCCTCATTGCCGGCTATTAAGATAGACAAGCAGAACCAGAGGATAGGGTGCGCTGATCAGGGCAAGATACCTTGTGCCCAGTTTGACCTGACCCTAACAGATGATAAGTCTGCCTCATCATTATTAT
>DBMZ01000007.1:0-1362 GCA_002299005.1 Alphaproteobacteria bacterium UBA685
ACAGATATTGACCAGAAAATCGCCCGCACCGCCACAAGGCCGCTTGCCTCTGGTGAAATATCAAAGCTACAGGCCTTTATCATACTCATCATACTTGGCCTGATTGGCCTTGGCATCTTGGTTCAATTGCCGTTTAAGGCGTGGTTGATGGGCATAGCCTCTCTGCCGCTTATTGCGACATACCCTTTGTTTAAGCGCTTTACCTATTGGCCCCAGATCATGCTTGGCCTGACCTTTAGTTGGGGCGTCCTATTAGGCTTTGTTGCCGCCTCAGACACATGGCCCCATGCGGGGATACTCACCCTTTATGTTGGCACGGTCTTTTGGGTGGTCGGCTATGATACGATTTATGCCATTCAGGATATGAAAGATGATGCGCTTACAGGCGTCAAATCATCGGCGCTTGCCCTGAAGGGGCGCATCGCATTTGCGATTAAACGCATTTACGCCTTTGGGCTTATGATTATCACCACAGCCCTATATATCACTTTTGGCACATGGGGCATTTGGACGATTGGCATCATTTTGATGGGCTTGCATCTTTATCGCCAGACCAGCTTGATTGATGAGGATAACCCGCAAATGGCGTTGATGCTGTTTAAATCAAATCGTGATGCGGGCTTATTTTTATCAGCCGGCCTACTGGCAGAGTTGTTTTTATAAAAAGCTGTCCGCATCCGTGGGCGTGGCGGGGATAATCGTCCACGGCCCGCCTTCAATAGGCGCGCTTAATGCGGCAAGCCTATCATTGACATCCAAGCGATAGGCCTTATCCGCGATAAGCCGTTCGATAAAACGCGCCTCATCCTCTTCTTGCAAAGAAGCTGGCAGTTTTTGATATAATTTTGTCCGCGCACCTGCTTGGCTAAGGGGCGTGAATTGCCGGCCAATGGCTGGCAGGGCTGACAGGCCAAAAGGGTTCCCCTCACCATCTAGCAAAGAGCCGAGCCTTGTCGCATAGCCATAGACCGCCTCTGGTTGCGGCGCGTCAAGAATCTCAACCGCCCCCTCATCCCAGCGACAATAATCATAGGCAATGCCAACCGCCTCTGTATCATGCATGATCTGCAATTGGCCAGCTGTCAGCCAGACCGCATTCAGCATGATATCTGTGCCTTCACAAGGATGCGCAGAACAAGGCACCGCGCCATAATAGGAAAAACACGCGCTATGGATAATGTCACAATTCTTCACCAAGGCGCGTGTGACGCACAAGCGCGCTTTGCCGGCAAATTTGCGTAAAAGCTGTTGCGGTGCGCGGTTTGAGCCGACAGATAAAACCGCGACCCGCCCCTCTAACTCAGCTTTGGTAAAGCCTGCCACCTCCGCATAGCTATCGCCATCCATAAGATAGCTATGCGG
>DBMZ01000007.1:1526-3725 GCA_002299005.1 Alphaproteobacteria bacterium UBA685
GGCGCCTCATAGGGATAGTCATTTGCCCGCTCATCATCCTCAAGCGCGGTAATCTGGATAGCATCTGGTGTCATAAGCAGATACGCCTAAAGTGAGAGGCCAAGCGTCTCATCAAGACCAAGGGCGATATTCATATTTTGAACCGCCGCCCCAGAGGCACCTTTACCAAGATTATCAAGACGCGCGGTGAGCCAAAATTGCTGTGTTTGCGCATTGTAAGAAGTGAAAATCTCAAGCTTATCTGTGCCTTTCAGCCCATCAGCTGGCAGGAACCCATTTGCGCTATGCTGGCTTAGATCATCCGCATCATAGGCCTTAATAATGTGCGAGCCTTGATAATGTGACTGAAAAATCTCAGCTAGATCAGCGGCCGTCACAGCCTTGCTTAGCTGGCCCGCAAATAGTGGCAGATGCACCAGCATGCCTTGCGCAAAATCGCCTACTGACGGCATGAAAATAGGACAGCTAGACAAGCGCGCCAATTTTTGCATCTCTGGCAAATGCTTGTGCGATAGGCCGTGCGCATAAGAGAAATGACGCGGCGCTGTGCCAGCATCAAACGCCTCGATAAGCCCCTTGCCGCCACCTGTATAACCGCTAATCGCCGGCACAGTTAGCTTTGCATCATCTGGCAATAACCCTGCCTCTCTCAGAGGTGCTGCCATCGCCAAAAAGCCTGTCGGATAACAACCGGGGTTGCTGATACGCTTTGTGCCTGCAATCGCCGCTCTGACATCTGTGCCTAATTCGGCCATGCCATAGACCCACGCATCATCTGTGCGGTGCTGTGTTGAGGCATCAATCAGCACAACATCAAGGTCCGCCGCCATCTCTGCCGCTTGCTTTGCCGCCTCATCTGGCAGGCATAAAATGGCCGCATCAGCGGCGGCAAATGCCTCACGCCTTGCCCCATCATCTTTACGCAAATCGCCGTCAAGCGTGATTAATTCAACGCTAGCATGTGCAGATAATTTCTCAGCCACTTGCAAACCGGTTGTGCCAGCCTGCCCATCAATAAATACAAGAATGCTCATAATGATTAACAGATAGACGAAAACCACCATTTGGCGCAAGCTGATAAAGTATAAAGAGTTCCATTGATTTCCAGCATGCGGCTGATTATCTATTATAAGAGGCAATTCTGCCCAATAGCTGTTCTAACCCCCGCTAATTTCCGACAGGCCATGCGACTATGACACAAGATAAAACAAAGCTTATGGATGCGCTTCTTGCGGGCGCAAAAAAAGCCGGCGCAGATGCCGCAGATGCGGCCCTTGCCACGGGCCAATCAACCTCTGTGTCTGTGCGCCTTGGCAAGACTGAATCTGTTGAACGCGCAGATGATTATGCCGCTGGCTTGCGCGTGTTTGTGGGGCAGAAAACCGCCACCCTGTCACTTGGCCAGCTAAAAGAGGCCGACATCGCGTCTCTTTGCGAGCGCGCGGTGGCAATGGCAAAAGCCGGGCCAGATGATCCCTTCGCCATCCTTGCCACATCAGAGCAAATCGCCAAAGATTTACCAGATCTTGATATGTGTGATGACACAGAGCTTGATACCGCGACCCTCACAGATATGGCGTTTGCCGCCGAAGATGAAGCACGTTCGACCAAAGGTATCAGCAATTCAGAAGGCGGTTCTGCCTCGCAAGGACGCTCTGAGATATTTATCGCTGGCACGCATGGCTTCTCGGCCGGCTATAGCCGCTCTTCCTTTGGTTTTTCGACGGTTGTTTTGGCTGAACAAGATGGCCAGATGCAACGTGACTATGATTATTCATCCGCGGTTTATGCACAAGATTTAAAAGACCCAAGAGAGGTTGGCAGACGCGCGGCAAAGCGCACATTAGCCCGCCTTGGTGCGCTCAAAGCAAAGACCGGGCAATTTCCTGTTATCTATGATAACCGCGTCTCTTCATCTCTTGCCCGCCATTTCGCCTCAGCCATTAATGGCGCTTCAATCGCCAGAGGCACAAGCTTCTTAAAAGACCAAATGGGCCAGCAAATCGCCAATAAAGCTATCACACTGATTGATGACCCTTTGCGCCAAAGAGGCGCTGGCTCAAGAGCGTTTGATGGTGATGCTTTGCCTGTCTCGCGCCAAACATTAATCGCCTCAGGACAGCTTGAAAGCTGGTTGCTTGACCTTTCATCTGCGCGGCAATTGGGCCTTGCGCCCACAGGGAACGCGGCACGCTCTCT
>DBMZ01000007.1:3906-7751 GCA_002299005.1 Alphaproteobacteria bacterium UBA685
ATAGCTTTGATGCGCTTATCGCAGATATTGAAGAAGGGTTTCTCATCACCGAATTAATGGGCTCATCTGTCAGCCTTATCACAGGTGATTATTCACGCGGTGCGGGCGGCTTTTGGATTGAAAATGGCCAGATTACCTGGCCTGTTGGCGAGGCAACGATTGCTGGCAACCTCAAGGATATGTTTATGGGCTTAACGCCTGCTGATGATCCCGATACGACCTCATCTGCGATTGTGCCGTCTATTCGTGTTGATCATATGATGGTTGCGGGCAGTTAAGATAATGAGCATAAAAAAAGGCCAAAAGACCAAATGGGACGCACCAGATTATAAACGCGGCGGCGGCGCTGATTGGTGGGATCTCTATGCCAAAGACCACCATTTCCTGCGCACAAGGTGGCGCAATTTACACCAGCTTGACGAGATGATGTGGCGCTCAAACCAACCATCTCCCAAGCAAGTGGCGCATATTGCCGAGATGGGCATTAAGAATATCGTCAATTTACGCGGCGCACGCAAAGTAGGCACTTGGCAATTAGAGGCCGAGGCATGCGCCAAATATGGCATTCGCCTTTATGATTTCACCGCCCGTTCAAGAGCCGCGCCTGACAAGCAAATGCTCTATGATGCCAGAGACCTATTCGCTAGCCTAGATGGCCCGAGCCTGATGCATTGCAAATCAGGGGCAGACAGGGCAGGCCTCATGGCCGCGCTTTATATGCTTGTGGTCAAAGGCGTTAGCGCTGAGGACGCCTTGACGCAATTATCGTTCAAATATCTGCATGTAAAGCAAGCCAAGACAGGGCTGTTAGATGCCTTCCTTGCCGCCTATATCCCCTATGAAGCACAAGGCATGGCGTTTTATGATTGGGTCGAAAATATCTATGATCCAGATGCCCTGCAAGCTGGCTTTATGGCCAAGGGCTGGGCGGTGCGTCTGGTTGATGATATCCTAAAGCGCGAATAGGCTAGCCCATATTTTGCAAAGCACAAAGGCGCGCATAAAGGCCCTTTTTGGCCATTAAATCATCATGGGTGCCTTGCTCAACAACCCTACCAGCTTCAAGAACGATGATGCTATCCGCCCCTTTGATGGTCGATAGACGATGCGCGATGACAAGGCTTGTGCGCCCCTTTGACAAGGTCTCTAGCGCATCTTGCACCTGCTTTTCCGCCTCCGCGTCAAGCGCTGATGTCGCCTCATCAAGCAGTAAGATAGGCGCATCTTTTAACAAGGCTCTGGCAATCGCAAGCCGCTGTTTCTGCCCACCTGAAAGACGATTACCATTTGTGCCAAGGGGCGTATCATAGCCCTTTTCTAGGGCCATAATAAACGCATGTGCCGCACTATCTTTTGCCGCTTTGACAATCTCATCACGGCTGGCATCTTGGCGACCAAAGGCGATATTCGCCGCCACCGTATCATCAAAAATCACCGCCTCTTGCGAGACCAGCGCGATATGCGCGCGCAGGCTTTCGATTGTCATATCGCGCACATCTTGACCGTTAATCAATATCCCGCCGCCGCTTGCATCCAAAAAGCGTGGCACAAGATTTATCAGCGATGTTTTGCCCGCACCGCTTGGCCCGACCAGCGCGATGGTCTTGCCTGCCTCTGCTATAAAGCTTACACCGTCCAACAGCTTCGCCTCACCAATAGCGAGGCTAACGCTCTCAAAGCGCAAATGGGCTTTTTCGGCGGCAAATATCTCTGCGCCTTTTTTATTCACAATCTGATTTTGCCTATCGAGAAGCGCAAAGATACGGCGCGCGGCCGCCGCGGCTTCTTGTGTCACCGCATTCAACGTGCCAAGCGCGCGCACAGGCTGAACCAACAGCAAAAGCGCGGTGATAAAGCCAATAACATCCCCAATTTGCATCGTGCCTTGCGCAACCTGATAAGAGGCAAGCGCGATAACACCTGCCACCGCCACACCGCCAAGCGCTTCTAAGATAGGGTCAATCTTCGCACGCCCTGCCAGCAAATTCACAAATTTGGCATAAAGCGCTTCAAAGGCTGTCTCATTACGGCCTTTTTCAATCGCTTCTAATTGAAAGGCCTTCACCATCCGCGCCCCGCCAAGTGTCTCCCCTAGCAAGGATGTCACATCTTCCAAATGCTCTTGCAAATTACCAGAGGCTTTACGCTGATTATTGCCAATACGGATAATCGGGCGCATCGCAATCGGATAGACAGCTAGCACCAAAATGGTCAATAGCCAGTCAAACCAAATCATCGTGCCAACCATCGCGATAATCGTCAAAATATCGCGCACAAGATTATTGGCCAAACGCACCAAAGCCTCTCTGACAATATTCAAATCATTCATAATGCGCGAAATAAAAGAGCCCGTAGCCTCACCTGTGAGCCAGCCTAAATCAGCGTCAATCAGATGAATGATCATCTTTTTCTGAATATCTGTTGTGACCCGCAAAGACAGTTTATTCACCGTCAAAACCTGCAAATACATAGAGAGCGCGCGTATCAAGGCAAGGACAATAATCGCAAATGGCACAAAATAGAGCGCGGCAAAATCTTGTTCTTGCAGGCGGTTAAACACCTCTGAGATAAGCGCTGGATAAGCAGAAGAGGTTGCGGCCACAATCACCATCAAACACAAAGCAAACACAATGCGCGCCCGATAGCCCTTGACCCAGTCACGCCATAGACGCGCGATAATCAGCTTGGTCTGCTGACCATCTGTATCTATACCCGGCTCCTCTTGGTTTTGTGTCTTCTGCGCGACCTTATCGCTCATGAACTATCCTCAAACTTTTCAGCACCTTCTTATGCCTAACACTCGATTACCATTTGCAAGCAGGAAAACAAAGCTTTATCAATCGAGTAAAGGGGTATCTTAGATAATTATGGCGCAGAAGACGAAAAGGTTAAAGACCCTAATCCAGTCTCCGATAGGTGCTTGGGTAATGGCATTTATCTTAATCAGCCTTGTAAAGCTGATTTGGATGACTTGCCGTGTCCGTCATGTGAACCCGCCCAAATTACTGCGCAAGCAAACCCCGCCAGAGCCGATGATTATCGCGCATTGGCACGAATTTATCCCCTTTATCTTAATGCTATCACCGCCGCGCTTTTCGGTTTTAAACAGCTCACACGCTGATGCACGCATTCTTGGCTATGCGTCTAAATTTATTGGGGCAAAGCCGATTTGGGGCTCATCAAACCGCAACCCCCTCAGCAGTCTGCGCCAATTAAAGGCCGAAATAGATAGAGGGCGCCATGTGCTTATCACCCCTGATGGCCCGCGCGGCCCTGCCCGCCAGATGGCTTTGGGCCCTATCGCCCTGTCACAATTAACCAGCCGCCCAATTTTGCTTTTTGCCTGCCATGCCAGCAAATCTTGGCGTCTGCGCTCTTGGGACAAGACACAAATCCCGAAACCCTTTAGCCGCGTGACCATCTATTGGAGCGATGCTATCGAGATTGCGCGCACCAAAGATAAGGCCGCCCAAGCAGAAGCCACAAAAACCCTAGAGACAGAGCTTATCGCCTTTAGCGAAATGGCAGATAGAGGCCCAAATGGCGGCTAGTCTCTCCCTATCACTTTATCGCGGCTTCATGACGGCCCTATCGCCGCTCTTGCCCTTATATCTTGCGCGCCGCATTAAGGCTGGCAAGGAAGATGCCGCGCGTCTTGGTGAACGCTATGGCCGCTATGATGCGCCCTTTCACCATGATGGCACCACGATTTGGCTCCATGCTATATCGGTTGGCGAAGCCATGGCCGCCCTTGCGCTTGCCAAAGACCTGAGGGCCAGATTTAAAGACGCGCATTTTATCATCACAACCGGCACAATGACCTCAGCTGAGATTGTCCAAAAAGC
>DBMZ01000178.1:0-3036 GCA_002299005.1 Alphaproteobacteria bacterium UBA685
TATTCGTCTCTATCATTAAAAGGCGTTGGCCTGCCGCAACAAATCATCAATGATTTGGCAAAGATGGTCACAAAATCAGGGATGGTCACAGAATCAGGCACAGATATCGCCAGCATAAAAGGCCGTGCCACCTCTATGAGCCAAGCGCGCGAGATGGCAACAAAGCTCTATGAGGCGGCGACCTCATAAAGACGCTTTAGCGCAAAGGCAAAACTATCATCAGCGCGCGCTGAACGGATAGGGGCAGATTGTGGCTCTGCCGCACGTAGCCCTTGCCATTCTTGGTCTTCTGGCCCGTTTTGATCCTGTTGCGCGGCTGTCATGAAAGTATCTTCTGAGACGCGCTCTGCGTAATCAGTGTAATAAAGCATCAAGAATAACCGCACAGCAGGGGCCATCGCCATAGAGGCCTTGCGGCGCCAAATAGCGTTTAATAATTCATCTAGCGTCTGATTCGTGTCCGCGCTAATTTTGGCGGCATTCTGCCAGCAATAATACTCTAGCTGGAGGGTTGTTCGCCTGCCATCTAAGACAATGTTGCGTTTTTCGGGTGTAGCTAGTTTTTTCATCATGTCCAAAAGGATAATCTTAAAAGGTTAATAAAATACTATGACCGCTGATTTCGCTTCATTTGCTGTTTTTTGCCGTTAATATCGCTAAAAGAGGGGGTTGTTGGTGTGATTCATCTTGACCCTTGTCGTGGGATCGTCTAAAAACCCAACACTGAATTACTTCCTAGTCGGATTTTAAAGGAGCATGGCCATGGCCAAGCGTTGTCAAATTACTGGTAAGGGCGTCATGACTGGCAATAATGTCAGCCACGCGAAAAACCGCACACGTCGTCGTTTCTTGCCAAACTTGCAGCATACAAGCATGCAGTCTGAGCTGTTGGGTCGCACAATTTCATTGCGCGTATCAACAAGCGCCATTCGCACAATCGAAAAGCATGGCGGTCTTGACGCCTTCTTGATGCAAGCACGTAATGCGGAATTGGCAGATGATGCCAGAGCGCTAAAGCGTGAGATGCTAGCAGCGTCTGCGTAAGCTGTTACAGATATTCGGGCTTTTCACGAGGCCTTAAAAAAATACCCCGCTATCACTAGCGGGGTTTTTTTTATGAGCGGCTCTTTTTATCCTCATCGAATAAATCGGCTAGTTGAGACATCACCGCGCCGCCTAGCTGGTCGACATCTGTGATGGTCAGCGCGTTGGTGTAATAGCGGTTCACATCATGACCAATACCAATCGCCATCAACTCAATCGGTGAGCGTGCCTCAATCCTGTCGATCACAAGGCGCAAATGCTTTTCCAAATAATTGCCGCTATTCGATGACAGGGTCGAATCATCCACAGGCGCGCCATCAGATATCACCATCAAGATGCGTCTATCCTCGGTGCGGCCCATCAGGCGGTCATGCGCCCATGTCAGCGCCTCGCCATCGATATTCTCTTTCAAGATACCCTCACGCAGCATCAGGCCAAGCGAGCGACGCGCTCTGCGCCAAGGCGTATCTGCGCCCTTATAGATGATATGGCGGAGATCATTCAGACGGCCCGGCTTTTCAGGCTTGCCAGCCACCTGCCATGCCTCGCGAGATTTACCGCCCTTCCATGCCTTGGTCGTAAAGCCAAGGATCTCAACCTTCACGCCGCACCGCTCTAGCGTGCGTGCCAGAATATCGGCTGTCACGGCGGCGATGGTAATCGGCCGGCCACGCATTGAGCCTGAATTATCAAGCAATAGGGTGACGACGGTGTCTCTGAATTTGGTGTCTTGTTCTTGCTTATAGGATAGGGCTGAGAGCGGCTGTGTTACGACGCGGTGTAATTTGCCGGCATCTAACACGCCTTCTTCTAGATCGAAATCCCATGATCTGTTTTGGTGCGCCATCAATTTACGCTGAAGGCGGTTTGCCAATTTGCCGATAATGCTGGTCAGATTTTCAAGGTGCCTGTCAAGCATCGCACGCAGGCGATCAAGCTCTTCTGTATCGCAGAGATCATCGGCATCAACGACCTCATCATATTGGCGTGTATAGATTTGATAGGCGTCTTTTGTGCCATCATCAGCGGCGGACTGGCCTTGCGGATCGCCGCCCGGTGATTCGCCATCTGCCATCGCATCACTATCAGGGTCGCCATCCATATCAGCGCCCTCGTCAGAGCCCATAGCGGCCTGACCATCTTGGTCAAGAGACTGGCTGTCTTGCGCATCGGATGAATCCTCACCCATCGCGCTCTCAGCTTCATCATCTTGGCCTTCTTGGTCGTCATCTTGATTTGATTCGCCCTCATCTTCATTATCGCTATCATCTGAATCCGAATCAGAGGCATCACCCATATCTGTTTCAAGCGCGCCGATAAGCTCTCTGGCTAATTTGGCGAAGGCTGATTGGTCGCCTTCGGTGCCTTGCATTTTTTCAAGCAAAGCGCCGGCGCGTGATTGAATCCAAGGGCGCCATAATTCCATCGTCATCGCGGTTGAGGCAGGCGGTGCTTCGCCTGTTAGAACCTCACGCAATGTCAGGCGCACAGCCTCGGCAAGCGCGCTTTCATCACCGCTATCAGGCGCGCCAATGGTGCGGCCTTCATAATGCTTATTGATTTTTTCATTCAGGTTTTTACGCACACCTGCCAGCTGGTTTGCCCCAATGGCCTCAATACGCGCTTGTTCTGCGGCTTCGAAAATCGCCTTGGCACCGGCCATTTGCGGGCAAAGGCGGTTATGTTTTGCCTCATTATGATGCGCCAACCACAGGCCAGCTGAATCACTGGCGCCGCGCAATTTATCCATTGATTGGCTAACGCCTTCACGCGCCAAGGCAGGCAGGCGCACTTCTGTTTTGCCAACATGCGTATCATGGCCAGCATAGCGCACCTGAACCTGTTTGCCGCCAGCAAGCGCGCGCATAGAGGCCGCATTTGCCTTTAGAAACTCGGTTTGTTTATCAGAATTGCTCACCCGTGATACCTTTGTTGCAGTTGCGTCTGGTGTTGTGCGTCTGGTGGTTAGAGCAAGGCGCGCGCCCCCTCTTA
>DBMZ01000178.1:3307-5342 GCA_002299005.1 Alphaproteobacteria bacterium UBA685
AAGGGTGATATCATTAAAGATACGCGCATTCTCTGCCCATGTGAGGACAGTTCTTGGCGACATCACGGTCGACAGGTCACCCGCAAGGAAGCCTTTGCGTGTCATATCAGCCAAGCGCACCATCTGGTCGATTTGCTTTTCGCCTTCTGGGTTTTGGTAATCTTTTTGCTTTGATAAAACAATCCGCACCTCATCTTCATGCGGCAGATAATTCAAGGTTGAGACGATAGACCATCTATCCATCTGGCCTTGGTTAATCTGTTGTGTGCCATGATACAGGCCCGTCGTATCGCCAAGGCCAACCGTATTGGCGGTCGCAAAGAGGCGGAAATGCGGGTTCGGCGTGATAACCTTATTGCTGTCAAGAAGGGTGAGCTTGCCATCAACTTCAAGAACACGCTGGATAACAAACATCACATCCGCGCGGCCAGCATCATATTCATCAAAGATAAGCGCGACGCAATTCTGCAAAGCCCAAGGCAAAAGACCTTCTTTAAATTCTGTCACCTGCTTGCCATCACGCAAGACAATCGCATCCTTGCCTATCAAATCAATACGGCTGATATGGCTATCAAGGTTGATGCGCAATGTCGGCCAATTCAGGCGCGATGCGACCTGTTCGATATGGGTTGATTTGCCCGTGCCGTGATAGCCTTGGATCATCACGCGGCGATTATGCGAAAAGCCCGCTAGAATCGCGAGGGTCGTATCTTTATCAAATTGATAGTCAGGATCGATGGCCGGCACATAGTCTGAGGCTTCTGAAAAGCCGGGAACTTCTAGATCGACGTCGATACCAAATAGGTCTCTGACTTTATAGCTTGTATCAGGCGCGCCTAGCTGGTGGGCGGCTCTACCGTGGACGGTATCTGCTGACATCTTTTACACTCCGTTGAGGCTTATGAATTTAACTCGTAAAATCTTTTACTGCGATGCTAGCTTCTTACGCAACAAAGAATAGGCAAGATTGATTTCTTTTAGCTTTTCTTCTGCCTTAGGGTCCCCTTGGTGCCTGTCGGGGTGATGTTGTTTGACAAGCTGATTATATCGTTTCTTGAGCGCCGCGTTATCATTCGTCGGATCAATGCCAAATAAGGCCCATGCTTGGCGCTCTTCTGGGTCAAGCGCCTCAAGTGCGGCGCCTTTGGTGCTTGTGACATCCTCTTCGAAAAAGCCAAAAATATCATCTAAATCTTCGGGGCGATAGGCAGGCTTGCCTTGCTGGTTTGCCGCATCCTTGGCGCTTGTACCAAATTTCCAAGAGGGGCGCTCCCATGTTGAGGCATCTCTTATGGCCTTTTCAAGCGCGTCACCTTCTATGCCGGAAAAATAGTTCCATTTCTTGTTATATTCGCGCACATGTTCCAAGCAGAAATAGCGATAATCACGCAAAGCATCTCTGTTTTTGGGCGCAGGAAAAGCCCCATGCTCGGCGCAATCAGGCGCCTCACAAAGCCTGACCTCTGCGCTGGTTTCCTGATCACGCCCTGCAAAGGACATTTCAGGCAATTTAATATCATTGGCTTTTGAAAATCTCATGACAAAGAGTATAAAGTTAAAGGGCCGTAAAACAAGGTTTAACAAAGATAAGGTTAGCAGATAATGACTATCAAAGCGTTAATGATGGATGCCTTAAATGACGCCTTTGCGCCAAGCTTGCTTGAAATTGAGGATGTGAGCTATCAGCATGCGGGGCATGCGGGCGCACCTGCGGGCGGTGAAAGCCACTTTGAATTGCGCATAAAAGCCGCCGCGTTTGAAGGGCAATCGCGCATTGCCTGTCACCGGCAAGTCAATAAGGTGCTCGCCGATTTGCTGGCAGGCCCTGTTCACGCGTTGCAAATTACGATTGTAAAATAAGGCCTTAGAATAGAGGCCATTAGCCCTTATCGCTGTTATCCTTTAGCGGAATACCCCAATTCCAAAAGGCCGCCTGATTACCCTCAGCCAACGCATGACAGCTATTCAGCAAGCCTGCCATTGTCGGCGGGGATGCGTTGGCATCTGGATTGGCATCGCCTGCCTCTCTTGCGCG
>DBMZ01000145.1 GCA_002299005.1 Alphaproteobacteria bacterium UBA685
CTTCTGCGGCTGGCGCTTCAACAGCGGCTTCTGCTGGTGCATCAGTGGCTTCGCCTGCATCACCGCCTGAAGCGATATATTCTTGCTGCAAACCGCTCATGATAGCGTTCTGTGCCAATTCACAGTAAAGCGCAATCGCACGCATCGCATCATCATTGCCTGGAATTGGGAAATCAACGCCCGCAGGATTTGCGTTTGAGTCAATCACAGCAATCACAGGAATACCAAGACGATTAGCTTCTTGAACAGCGATCGCTTCTTTGTTGGTATCAAGGATGAAAAGCATATCAGGCAGACCGCCCATATCTTTAATGCCACCAAGTGTCATTTCAAGCTTATCACGCTCACGTGTTAGCTGAAGACCTTCTTTCTTTGTTAGCTGGTGAATTTGATCACCCTCTAGCATTTCTTCAAGCTCGCGCAAACGGCGGATTGAACGTGATACAGTTGACCAGTTTGTCAACATGCCGCCCAACCAACGGTGGTTTACGAAATACTGACCAGATGCTTTGGCTGTCTCAGCAATTTGCTCAGCAGCGGCACGCTTTGTGCCAACAAACAAGATACGGCCACCCTTGGCGGTTGTCTGCTGAAGCGCTTCAAGCGCTCTTGCAAGCATTGGTACTGTTTGCTGTAGGTCAAGAATGTGAACGCCATTACGCTCGCCGAAAATGAACGGCTTCATGCGTGGGTTCCAACGACGTGTGCTATGTCCGAAATGAACGCCTGCTTCTAGCAATTGGCGCATTGAAAAGGCTGGTGCTGCCATTTTATAATCTCCGTTGTCCGGTTAAACCTCCATGAGGGAAGTAAAAAATCAATCATTTGATTTTCACCGGAAGGCCATTTCCTGATTTTTTTGCCAGAAAACCACCACCCTCATGTGTGAATTGAGGCGATGATTACCCCATATCACCCCAGATGACAAGCGAAAAATGGCACAAACACGCTATATTTCAGAGATTTTATCAATACCAGGTACCGATAGAAACGCCAGACGCGTATCACCGCTTAATTTGAACTTTTCATTCAGCGAAATCTCCACTTTCTGGTCGCCGACTGGCACATAGAATTTCACAGGGGCCCTACCGCCGCCATCTTCGCGCAAAATCGCTTTGATTTGCGCCAATGGATGGGCGCTTGATAGATGCATGCCAACCCCTGCATGATGCGCCGCAATCGCATCATCAAGACGTTCAGCACGCACGCCAAGCAAGCGCACCTGTCCATTCTCAATGCGTGCATCAGCCTGCACAAGCAAGGCCGTGTCTGTTGTTAAAATCTCTCTATGCAGTGACAAAAACTCGCTAAAGGCTGTTAGCTCAAAGACGCCTGCCTTATCGGTTAGTTGCAAGAAGGCAAATCGATTGCCCTTCGCAGAGACACGTTCTTGCACAGATGTGAGTTGCCCGCCAAGCTTGATGCGGTGCGAGCCTTTGCGTGTTACCACATCCTCAAGATTTGCGGATGAGACCACCTTCAAACGCTCAAGCTGTTTTGAATAGCTGTCAAGCGGATGCGCGGATAAATAGAGCCCCAATGACTCAAACTCAAACTGCAAGCGGTCATTTGCGCTCCAATCTTGAACGGGCGCTAGCTTGATTTGATCAAGCGTTTCTTGTTCGCCGCCGCCAAATAAATTGACCTGCGCTGATTCAGCCTCACGTCGGTAAAAGCCAGATTGCGAAATGATTTGATCAACATTATCAAATAATTGGCGCCTGTTGTCATGAATGCAATCAAAGCCACCTGACTTGATAAGATTCTCAAGCTGGCGTTTATTACCACCCTCTTTTGGCAGTCTTTTGATGAAATCATCTAATGATTTATAAGGGCCGTTTTCATCACGTTCACGGCAAAGGCTGACCATCGCCTCAGCACCAACATTGCGCACCGCGCCAAGCGCATAACGGATGGATAAATCATCCTCACTGCCCTCAACTGAAAAGCTGGGGGCTGATTGATTAATATCAACACCCCTAATGGCAATAGATTTATGCAAACAATCCTGACGGAAAACAGCGAGCTTTTCGGTGTTATGCGAATCCAAAGCCATCGATGCGGCAAAAAATTCGACCGGATAATTCGCTTTTAGCCACGCTGTCTGATAGGTCACAAGCGCATAAGCGGCGGCGTGTGATTTATTGAAACCATAACCCGCAAAGGCCGCAATCTGGTCAAAAATATCACCTGCCAATTGCGCTGAAATATCATTTGATTCATCAGCGCCCGTGGTGAATTTTTGGCGCTGTGCGTCCATTTCTTCTTTGATCTTCTTACCCATCGCACGGCGCAAAATATCCGCCCCACCAAGGGTGTATCCGGCCAAATCACGCGCCGCTTGCTGAACCTGTTCTTGGTAGATCATAATCCCATAAGTCTCTGCCAAAATAGGCTCCAACTTCGGGTGCATATAAGCGACCTCTTCGCGGCCATGTTTACGCGCAATATAGGTCGGAATATTATCCATCGGGCCAGGGCGATACAAAGCCACCACCGCAATGATATCTTCAAATCTATCTGGCTTTAGGCCGCGCAGAACATCTCGCATACCGCTGGATTCCAGCTGGAACACGCCAACTGTGTCACCATCGGTAAGCATCTCATAGGTCTTCGCATCATCAAGCGGTATTTCATCAATATCAACGACAATGCCGCGCTGTGCCATCATCTGGATGGTGCGCTGAATGACGGTCAGTGTTTTAAGGCCAAGAAAGTCAAACTTCACCAAGCCTGCCATTTCAACATATTTCATATTGAATTGCGTCGCTGGCATATCAGAGCGCGGATCACGATAGGTTGGCACTAATTCTGGCAAGGGTCTATCAGAAATCACAAGCCCTGCCGCGTGCGTGGACGCATGGCGATACAGCCCCTCAAGCTTCATAGCCGTATCAATCAGGTTGCGCACCTGACTATCACTGCGCTTTAACTCGCGCAATTCTGGCTCGCTCTCAAGCGCTTGCGCGATGGTCACAGGATTAGCTGGATTGCTAGGGATAAGCTTTGCAATACGGTCAACTTGCCCATAAGGCATCTCAAGCACGCGCCCAACATCACGAAGCGCCGCCCTTGCTTGTAGAGACCCAAACGTGATGATTTGCGCTACACGGTCATGGCCATATTTTTCCTGCACATACAGCTTCACCTCTTCACGCCTATCTTGACAGAAATCAATATCAAAATCGGGCATTGATACACGTTCGGGATTCAAGAAACGCTCAAATAATAGCCCCCATCTAAGCGGGTCAAGATTGGTGATATCAAGCGCATAAGCCACAAGAGAGCCTGCGCCTGAGCCACGACCCGGGCCAACAGGAATATCTTTTTCTTTCGACCATTTGATGAAGTCAGCCACGATCAAAAAATAGCCCGGAAACCCCATCTCATTAATGATAGATAGCTCAAAGGCGAGCCTGTCATGATAGTCCTGCTCAGCCGCCGCATCAAGCGTAGCGCCATATTCAGAGCGTTTAATATCAATCAGTCTATTTGCCAGCCCCTGCTTTGCTTGAAAGGCAAGCTCTTCTTCGGTTGTACGACCGCCGCCTGCTTCAAAAGCTGGCAGAATAGGATCGCGCGTTTTGACCATAAAGGCGCATCTTTTGGCGATGATAAGCGTATTATGAACAGCCTCTGGGATATCGGCAAAAATGGTCAGCATCTCTTCTTGTGTTTTGAAGTAATATTCCGCGTTATGCACAGGACGCTCTAACTGTGATATCCGCATCGAAGAGGCAATGCATGTCAGCACGTTTTGCGGTGTCTGCATCTCAGGCACGTCAAAATGATTATCATTTGTCGCAACCAATGGCAGACCTGTCTCATCTGCCAATTTTAGCAAGGCTGGTTCGGCAATTTTCTCTTCTGCATGACCATGGCGTTGCAGTTCAATATAAATCCTGTCTGGCATAAATTCTTGCAAAGCTTGCAAGCGATCAGCGGCAAGTTTCACCTGATTTTCTGCGCAAGCCCCAGCAATAAAACCTGCATGCGCGCCGCCTGTTAGCAATATCAGACCTTCATGACGCGCGCGCAGAGCCTCAAACCCCACCGCCGCATCATCACCCCCTTCGGCTTCCATCAAGGCCTCAGATATCAGGTAAGACAGGTTGATATAGCCTGTTTCATTCTGGGCTAGCAGAACAACCTCACCCTCGCCATGCGCATCACTTACCCGCACAACCGCGCCAATAAGCGGCTGAACCCCCTTGCCGGCAATCTTTTTAGAGAATTCCAAAGCCCCAAACATATTAAAGCTATCGGTGATCGCCAAGGCGGCTTGCTGGTCATTGGTGGCAAGATCACACAGATTATCAATGCGCAAGGTGCTTTGCGATAAAGAAAAGGCTGAATGGTTGCGTAAATGAATAAATTGCGGGGCGCGTGCGTGCTCAGAGGCCATTAAAATGTGGCCTCCTTAACCTGCCCTGCCTCTAGCATATAGGCCTTATCCATTGATTGTGCCAACGCGATATTATGCGTTACGATCAAAGCTGATGACCCTGTGCCCTTGATAATTTGGCGCAATGTCTGAAAGACTGACTGGCCTGTTTCGGGATCAAGATTGCCTGTCGGCTCATCTGCTAGCAGAACTGTGGGGCCATTTGCCACCGCACGCGCGATTGCCACACGTTGCTGTTCCCCGCCAGATAGCTGGCCCGGCCGGTGTTTTGCCCGCCCCTCAAGCCCAATCATCGCAAGCAATTGCATGGCACGCGCTTGCGCTTCATATTTATTCAAACCGTTCAGCATTTGTGGTATCGCGATATTTTCAACAGCTGAAAATTCAGGAAGCAGACGATGTGTCTGGAACACAAAGCCAATATGCTCACGGCGAAAGGCCGCTTTTTTGCGTGTCTTAATGCGCTTTGTGTTTTGCCCGGCAATAACCACATCGCCTGAGGCTGGGTCTTCTAGCAAGCCTGCGATATTCAGCAAGGTCGTCTTGCCCGCGCCTGACGGGCCAATAAGCGCCGTCATCTGACCTGCTTCGATGGTCAGGCTAGCGCCTTTCAGGATAGCAATTTTCGCACCACCTTGCTCAAAATGCTGTGAGACATCATGTAATGCCAGAGCATGCGTATGTTCGTGATTATTCATAACGTAACACCTCAGCTGGTGCGACTTTACTGGCGCGCCATGCAGGATAAATCGACGCCAAGAAAGACAGGGCAAGCGCCATTGCGATGACAACCACCACCTCAACCGCCTCTATTTGTGCGGGTAATTTCGAGAGATAATATATTTCAGCCGAAAATAACTCGGCCCCTGATAAGCCTTCGATGAAGTCTTTAAT
>DBMZ01000005.1:0-845 GCA_002299005.1 Alphaproteobacteria bacterium UBA685
GCCAATTTGCCCTGAATACGTACCGCATTATTGCTGAAATAGCGTGTTTGATAATGACGGTTTGCGGGCTCAAGGCCTATGCGACCATCTTCTTTGCGCAAGGTCTTTAAGGTTGCTTCATGCTCATCAATAAGCGCCACGACGATGTCGCCATGACTTGCGACTTCTGTCTTTTTGATCACAACCGTATCACCATCATGAATACCAGCCTCGACCATGGAATCGCCGACAATCTCAAGCGCAAAATGCTCACCAGCGCCAATCATGCTTGCCGGTACATCCAAAAAGCGTGAATTATCCGACAAGGCTTCAATCGGCGTGCCTGCCGCGATTTGACCAAGCAACGGTAATGAGAGGCTTGTTGATTGCCCAAATTGGGCTTGCACCACATTATCTGTGGTCTTCTTATCTGTGTCCTTTGCGACAGGCGCACTGACATCAACAATTTCAATCGCTCTTGCGCGATTGGCAAGGCGTCGGATATGCCCGCGTTCTTCCAATGCTGATACAAGACGATGAATGCCTGATTTTGATTTAAGCCCAATCGCCTCTTTCATCTCTTCAAAAGAGGGGGCGTGGTCAAATTCTGCCTGATATTTCATAAGAAAATTCAGTAATTCGCGTTGCTTTGCTGTTAACATCCGAACGTCCTCCTAAATGTGTTCCAGTTTTGTTCTAGCGCAAAAATGAGAACAAAGCAAGAATTAAGAAGGTTTTTTCTAAAATCCGTCCGGCAGAAGCGCCATGCGCACGCTATCACCTGCTTGAACAGGCTTATCATGCGGCGGTCTTATGAGAACAGCATTTGCCTGTGATAGATGATACATTTGGGCAGAATCTTGCTT
>DBMZ01000005.1:1042-4351 GCA_002299005.1 Alphaproteobacteria bacterium UBA685
GACACAGGATTGCCCGGCAAGCCGATGAGCGGTGTATCTGCCACCTTGCCAAAAATAAGTGGCTTACCGGGGCGCATAGCGATTTTCCAAAAATCAAGCGACATGCTCTGGCTCGCTTCGATATCGCTAACGATATAGTCATATTTGCCAACAGACGCGCCGCCTGTGGTCACAATCAAATCAAACGCAGACGGATCTGGCAGAGCTTCGTTCAACGCGCCTTCTTGGTCGGGCAATATCCCTAAATCTGTGACCTCTGCACCAGCCTGTCTTAGCGCATTTGCCAGAAAGACCGCGTTTGAATTGATCAATTGCCCAAAGCGCGGAATGCCGCCCATCTGCACAAGCTCATCACCTGAGGATAAGAGCGCGATATGGGGGCGTTTTTTGGCCAAGATCCTGTTCTGCAGCCCTAAGGCACATAGCGCAAGTGAGCGGGCATTTATCACATCACCTTTTTGCACCAATATATCATCACGCGCGAAATCCTGTCCGCGTGGCCTGATAAAACGCCCCGATGGTACGGGCTCTGGCGGCACAATATGGCCCTGTTCTTCGGCAACATCTTCTTGCAAGATAATCGCATCACATCCCTCAGGCGCATAGGCCCCTGTATAAATGCGTACCGCTTCATTTGGGCCAAGTGCTTGGCGATAGGGATGACCTGCGGCTGATTCACCGACAATGGCGAGCGGGGTGCCTTTTGCTGTATCGCTTGCGCGCACGCCAAAGCCGTCCATTGCGGAGACATTGGCAAGCGGATGGTGTGTGCCAGCGATAATATCTTCTTGTGTTTGCCGGCCAAGCGATTGGGATAGGGGCACAAATTCATCAGCCATAGGCGCAATGGCATGACAAATTTCTGCCAAAGCATCTGCAACGGGTTTTAACTTTGCCATTGATAGCTATTCCTGTGATAAGGCTGTTGGTGCGGCGTTAAATGTGCCTGATTTACCGCCAGATTTATGAAGCAGTTTAACCTGCTCGATGGTAATTGCCTTATCAACGGCCTTGCACATATCATAAATCGTCAAAGCTGCAACTGATACGGCGGTGAGCGCTTCCATCTCAACACCTGTTTTGCCCGTAATCCGGCATTCAGCTTCGATAGAAATGCCATCATCTTGCAACGATAGGCGCAAGCTTACGTGGTCAAGCCCCAAAGGGTGACACAGGGGGATCAATGTCGAAGTATGCTTTGCGCCCATAATGCCCGCCAGCTCTGCGATTGCCAGCACATCCCCTTTTTTCAGCTTTTGCGCGCGCACAATTTCAACGCTCTCAGCGTTTAGGCGCACAAAGCCTGCGGCAATGGCGGTGCGATTTGTCTCTTGCTTAGCGCCGACATCAACCATATGCGGCCTGCCATCACGGTCAAAATGCGATAATGTGTCAGACATGGTAAAATCAGCTCCGTTTAGGCGGCTACAGGATTTTCAAGAATGGTCTTTGTTGCGTGCGTGACGTCATCTTGGCGCATAAGTGACTCGCCAATAAGGAAACAACGTGCCCCATGCCCAGCCATAAAGGCGAGATCTTCTGGCTTAAACAGACCAGATTCTGCGATAGCAATGCGGTCTTTCGGCAATCGTGGCAGCATAGCGGCACCCACATCAAGTGAGATTTCCATCGTCTTAAGATTGCGGTTATTGATCCCCATCAAAGGAGAGGATAGCGCACTGGCTCTGTCTAACTCAGAGGCATCATGCACCTCAATCAAGACATCCATCCCCCATTCATGGGCCGCCGCCTCAAGCTCTAATGCCTGGTTATCCGACAAAGAGGCCATAATCAGCAGAATACAATCTGCCCCAAGGGCTCTTGCTTCGGTAATCTGGATAGGGTCAATCATGAAGTCTTTTCGCAAAACGGGCAGTGAGACAGCCGCTCTGGCATTGACCAGATAATCATTATGACCTTGGAAATATTTTTGGTCTGTTAGGATAGACAGGCATGTGGCACCACCCGCCTCATAGGCTTGGGCGAGTGAGACAGGTTCAAAATCAGGTCGTATCAGACCTTTTGAGGGGCTTGCCTTTTTCAATTCCGCAATCAGACCATAGCCGGTGGCAGAGGCCGCCGCTAGGGCATCAGCAAACCCGCGTGGCGCCGAGGCTTCTTTTGCCAGTGCTTCTAGATCAGCATGGCTAATACGGCTTTGCAGGGCGGCAATTTCTTGCCGCTTATGGGCGTTAATTTCAGCTAGAACATCACTCATTATTTGGCCTTGTTAGTTATGGCCACAAGGCTATCAAGTGCCTTTAGGGCTGAACCATTGTTAAGGGAGGCAGTCGCGCTTGCAAGCGCGCTATCGAAATCATCGGCATGATTGGTGCCAACAAGCGCGGCGGCCGCGTTCATTAAGACAATATCACGATAGGCTTTGCTGGCCGTCGCATCATTATTTAACAGCGCGCGCAATGCGGCCGCATTTTCTTCACCTGTGCCACCTTTGAGATCATCAAGAGACGCTGTATCCATGCCATAATCGCCTGGCGCAATTTCAAATTCGGTGATAACGCCGTCTTTCAGGGCGGCAACATGCGTGGCAGTGGTCGTCGTAACCTCATCAAGGCCATCGCCGCCATGAACCACCCACGCATCACTTGTGCCAAGCGCGTGCAATGCTTCGGCAAAAGGGCGACACCATTGCTTATCATAGACGCCAACCATGATACGGCTGACAAGGGCAGGGTTCGATAAAGGGCCAAGGAGATTAAAAATAGTGCGTGTGCCTAATTCGGCTCTGATTGGCCCGACATGGCGCATCGCTGAATGATGACGTGGTGCCATCAAGAAACAAACGCCGGCCTTGGCTAGCGCCTCTTCTAGAATCTCAAAAGGCGCATCTAGATTAACGCCAAGCGCGGTTAAGACATCTGCGGCACCTGATTTTGATGAGACAGCGCGGTTGCCATGTTTGGCGACCGTGACACCGCACCCTGCGACCACAAAGGCCGTGGCGGTGGAGATATTGTAAGTGCCAATGCCATCACCGCCTGTGCCGACAATATCAATCGCACCTTCTGGGGCTGTGATTTTATCTGCCATTTCGCGCAAGGTTGCGGCACCTGCTGTGATGTCAGACGGCGTCTCGCCACGCATTTTGAGGCTGATTAGAAAGGCCGATATAAGGGCAGGGGAGACATCGCCAGACATGATGGCACCAAAGGCGGCCTTCATCTCATCTTCTGAATAGCTAGTATTTGTGACGATTTTCTGGATGAGGGGCTTAACAATATCAGACATGTAATTGCTCTGGAAATTTCTTATCAAGACGGATAATTTGTTCTTCAAGGCGCGCTAGCT
>DBMZ01000005.1:4539-6251 GCA_002299005.1 Alphaproteobacteria bacterium UBA685
ATGCTCTCTGGGTGAAACTGGACGCCGTGAATATTCAGCTCTTTATGCGACAGGCCCATAATATGGCCTTGGGCTGTTTTGGCCGTAACCTCAAGCACATCAGGGATACTGTCCACATCCGCTGTGAGCGAATGATAGCGCGTTACGGGCACATTATTATCAAGCCCGGCAAAGACATGGCGGTTTTCATGTTCAATCAGCGATAATTTGCCATGAACAGGCGGGGCAAACGCCTTTAATGAGCCGCCAAAACTGGTGCAAATAGCTTGCATGCCAAGACAGACGCCAAAAATAGGGATTGTGCCCGCCGCCTTTTGAATAAGCTCTTCGATGACGCCTGCTTGATGTGGTGCGCCGGGGCCTGGTGAGATGATAAAGCCTTCCGGTGCCATAGCGATAAATTCATCGGCTGTATGGGCATCATTACGGATGGTCTCTACTTCAACACCAAGGTCAGACAAAAAGTGCCATAGGTTCCAAGTGAAGCTGTCATAATTATCAATCAGGATAAACATGGGGCCTTTATGCCTTTAAAGTAATGGTTTTTATGAGGCATTACGCCCGATAAAAGAACAATATCGCTCAACTTGGCAAAAATCTAGGACGCATTTCATAAAAACAAGGTGCTCTGGTTATAAAAACAAGGTGCCTTGGTAAGCGTTATTTATACGGTAAAATAGTACCATATTTTTAAAACACTGTTTTTAATGACTTTTTTCGAAATTAGGCGAATAATAGTGCTTGATTACCTGTCATTTATCTTGTAGAAACCCAACAACCGTCTCTTTGTGCCTGTTTTTGTAGCAGATAATAAGAGACATCATTGAATTATTCTGGAGTTTTCCAAATGCCTTTACCAAAGACATATGTGGCAACACCAAAAGATATCCAAAAGAACTGGATTTTGGTGGACGCAGAAGACCTCGTTCTTGGTCGTATGGCTAGCTTGATCGCGATGCGTATCAGAGGCAAGCACAAGCCAACATACACACCAAACATGGATTGCGGTGACCACGTCGTTGTTATCAACGCTGAAAAAGTTAAATTAACTGGCAATAAGCGCAGCAATAAGACTTATTACTGGCACACAGGCTATCCTGGCGGTATCAAGTCACGCACAGCTGACAAATTGCTAGATGGTCGTTTCCCTGAGCGTGTTATCCAAAAAGCTGTTGAGCGTATGGTTCCACGCGGCCCGCTAGGTCGTAACGCGATGAGAAACTTGCATGTATATGCCGGTTCAACACACCCGCATGAAGCACAACAGCCCGTTGTTCTTGATGTTGCGTCAATGAACGAAAAGAATAAGAGGTAGTCATGTCTGAAGAAAATCTTAATGAAGATAAGGCTGGCATGGCAGCTCTTGAAGCTTTGTCAGATACAACAGAAACAGCGGCGCCAACAGTTGCTGAGCCAAAGATCGATGATCTAGGCCGCTCATATGCCACAGGTCGTCGTAAGAACGCCTCTGCGCGCGTATGGATTAAGCGTGGCACAGGCCGCGTTACTGTGAACGGCAAAGAGCTTAACACATATTTCGCACGTCCTGTTCTACAGATGCTTTTGGCCCAGCCATTCCAGACTGTTGAGCGTGAAGGTGAATTTGATGTGATGGCAACTGTATCAGGCGGCGGTCTTTCAGGCCAAGCCGGTGCTGTGCGCCATGGTATCAGCCGTGCGTTAACATATTTTGAGCCAGGTCTTCGCCCAGC
>DBMZ01000035.1:0-1233 GCA_002299005.1 Alphaproteobacteria bacterium UBA685
AGCCTATCAAAGGCCGCATCTGCATGAGCCGCAAAAGAGATACCCAGCAAGGCAGCCATGGCAAGGCAAAAATGTGTTAATCTGTTTCGCATATTCCTGATGCTCCTACCTGATGTGCTTATATGATTCACCTAGAGCCCTAAAAGACCAGTATTAATACATTTCGACAAGAAAAATCATACCTATCAGCCTATCACTATCTGTTCAGGCCTAGCGGGCCCCGATATAGGCCTATCCATCAGTGGCAATAGACGTGCCTGCGCCAAATCCGCCACAGTACTCTCACTGAGCAAGCCTCAGGGTAAGAAGAGTGAAAAGGCTCTATGATTTAGGTGATGATGGTAAATGTGATGGCTGTTCCAGTACCTCCAAGAGTGGGTTTTAAAGTAAGTTTACCCGTAACTATCGCCCGAAGCATCATCGCTTCTAGTGCCTTTTTAAGCGGATGTGGCGGCGGCGGCTCATCATCGAGCGGCGCACCTACGCTGTCCACATCCGCCCTCCCGCCAGATAATATCGTCCAAAGCGCGACTATCACAGGCGAGAAAACCGCCTTTTTATTTGATGAATTAACTGATTTTGACAGCGCCATTAACCGCGCGCTTGCGATTGATGTTGCCACAGGCAAGGTCAGTATTTTTGATGATGATGACGCCATAGAACGGTTTTTGAACAAACAGCCTAACCCGCAAGATCACCGGCTATTTTTGGCCCAGAAGCATGAATATGTCGGCCTGTCGCATCTTTATCATGATGTCGGGCAAAATAGCGGTGATAACACGCTTGTGCTTGATGGCATTAACCAGAATGACCCGGGGCATTTCTTTTTATTCGGCAAGGCCACACAGGCGCCTGAGGCCCCAATGCGCTATCAGATGATGAGCCGCTATTTTTGCTCTCATTGCGCCCAGAATTTTGGCACCGCCACAGGCACGCTTGATTTCCAATCATCTGATGGGGCGGTGCTATTATCGCTTGCCAATGATGAAATCGCCCTAGAGCTGCCCTATCGCCTAAGTGATGATGGCATGGCGGTTCAGCTATCTGTGAATGGCGCCAGCTTTACCAAAAATGGCGCCGCACAAGCGATAGAATCAGGCACAGGGGCAGGCCATTTCTTTGGCCCCGGCGCAGAAAATATCGGCGTTCTATTCTCGCTCCTACAAGAAGAAGGCCTGATATCAGGCGGGGCAATCGGCCATAATAACTAAGCGCCTTAAAAGATGCCCTTAA
>DBMZ01000035.1:1297-3266 GCA_002299005.1 Alphaproteobacteria bacterium UBA685
CCCTTAATAGATACCCGATAAAATATCATCTTATATTTCCTCTTGCTTTCCCTTGCAAAGCCTTGCAATAGACCCTTAAAGTCAGGACAAATAGCGCTTATGATATACCGCTTTTGCAACAGGAAACAGACATGTCCCTTGCTCTTCACAGCCTTACCCTTGCTTGGCAGGACAGCCCCCAGCCGCTTTTGACTGATTTCAGCCTTTGCATCGCGCCAGGTGAGATTGCGGTTATCCAAGGGCCAAGCGGGTGCGGTAAATCCACCTTATTATCTGCCATCGCTGGCACCGCGCCGCCTGAACTTTTGATATCAGGGGCTATCTCGCTTGACGGGCAGGCGATTGAGGCAACCCCGCCAGAAGCGCGCGGCATTGGCATTTTATTTCAAGATGCCCTGTTATTTCCGCATTTAACCGTCGCCCAGAATCTGGCCTTTGGCCTGCCAAGCCATTTGACCAGAGCAGAGCGCCAACAAGCGGTTGCAAGGGCGCTTGAAGATGCCGGGCTCGCTGATTATGGGCCGCGCGATCCTGCCCATCTATCAGGGGGGCAAAAGGCACGTATCGCCATGATGCGCGCCATGTTATCAGCCCCAAAGGCCCTGCTTATGGATGAGAGCTTTGCCAGCCTAGACCCGCATCTGAGGACGCAATTTGGGCAATTTGTGGCGAATAGAATCGCAACGCAAAATATCCCTGCTCTATTAATATCTCATCATGTCGATGATAAAGCCTTCGCCACAGGACAGGTCATTGATTGGCCCTGCTAGATAGGCCGTTTCACAAGGCGAGAGGTCAATCTGCGGCGCTTATTTTTGCGTAAAGACAATTATATGCAAAATAACGTCACTGCAAAGGCTGACAAATAAGCGGCCAGCCTATAGAATAACAGCTATAGGATAAAGGCTATAGGTGAAGCGATAATAGTATCACCCTCACGCATTGCCCTCACATATCGCACAAAGCAATGGTGGGTGATGAGATAAAAGTAGAGTACTGGAACCCAAGATCATGACACCCTATGATACGACAGATGAGTTGAAGACAAACGCCGCGAATGTGGCTGGTGACAAAAAGCCTTCACGTGCCGAGGCTGAAGCGGCTGTCGAAACACTTCTACGCTGGGCAGGTGATGACCCAACAAGAGAAGGTCTGGTTGATACACCAGCGCGCGTTATCAGAGCCTATGAAGAATTTTTCCGCGGCTATAATGAAGACCCGGCCAGCATGCTTGCGCGCACCTTTGAAGAGGTTGAAGGCTATCAAGATATGGTGATGTTGCGTGATATTGAAATGCAGTCACATTGCGAGCATCACATGGTGCCTATCGCTGGCAGAGCACATATTGCCTATATCCCGAATAAGCGTGTTGTCGGCATCTCAAAGCTGGCGCGCGTTATGGACAGCTTTGCCATGCGCCTGCAAACACAAGAGACGATGACGGCCCAAATTGCCAATTGCATTCAAGACGCGCTTGAGCCGCAAGGCGTCGCGATTCTGGTCGATGCCAAGCATCAATGCATGACAACAAGAGGCGTCAAAAAGCCATCTGTCTCTATGGTGACAACACAATTCACAGGCCTATTCACCAGCGATGATGCCCTAAAAGAGCGTTTTTACCGTCATATCCAGCTTGGCTAGTCCCTTTACAGCGACCCATATTCTCTCTTATAGAGATAAAAAGGCTTTTTTGGCCTCATAATGGTATGATTATCGAAGGCTCACGCCGCCATATGGTATGAGAGCAATCATCTAAGGCATCTATGCGCTATACACCCGTTTTAAATATTCTTGGCATTTTGCTAGCTATCTTGGCTGTGACGATGATCTTGCCAATGATAGCTGATCTTGTGACAGGCTCGTCAAACTGGCAGGCCTTTGCTATCTCAGCCTTGGTCACAGGCTTTATGGGTATTGGGCTATGGCTCGCGCATAATGGCCAGACTGATTTTGATATTGGCCTGCGCCA
>DBMZ01000035.1:3565-5207 GCA_002299005.1 Alphaproteobacteria bacterium UBA685
TTGGCGGTTTTGCCGATGCTATCTGTGGGCGGTATGCAGCTCTTTAAGACGGAATCTTATGATTCGGCGGATAAGGTTATCCCGCGCGCGACCCAGCTTGCGGGCGGCATTTTCATTGCCTATACGACCCTCACCACATTGTGGGCGATTATGCTTGCATGGGCTGGCATGCCCGGCTTTGATGCGCTGGCGCATGCGATGACGACCATTGCGACAGGCGGCTATTCAACGCGCACTCTGTCAATTGGCGCGTTTGATTCATGGCTTATCGAGGCGATTATTATTGGCGGCATGATTATTGGCTCACTGCCTTTTGCCCATTATGTTGCCCTTACCAGAGGCGGTTGGCGCAATTTGCTGAATGACCCACAGGTGCGCTGGTTCCTGACGCTTCTCTCGGCTGTCGTCATCTTCATCAGCTTTAACCTTATGCGACAAGATTACAGCCTATTAGACGCTTTCCGCCTTGCCAGTTTTAACGCTGTATCTGTCCTGACAGGCACAGGCTATGGCACCGCGAATTTTGCCGCATGGGGCGGGTCTGCGACGACGATTTTATTGATTTGCATGTTTATTGGTGGCTGTGCGGGCTCCACCACATGCGGGGTAAAAATCTTCCGCCTGCAAGTGCTTGCTTCAACCATTAAGGTGCAAGTCTCTCGCCTATTGCGCCCGCATGGGGTGGTGCTTGCTTATTATAATAAACGCCCTGTCGCTGATTCAGTGATGGATGCGGTGATGGGCTTTTTCTATCTGTACATTTTATGCTTTGTGATTTTGGCCGTCTTTTTGGGCATGACAGGCCTTGATTTCCAAACCGCCCTCTCAGGCGCCGCGACCGCTATCTCAAATGTCGGCCCCGGCCTTGGTGAGACGATTGGCCCGGCAGGTCATTTCGGTGAATTGCCTATGGCCGCAAAATGGGCGATGTGCTTTGGGATGCTGCTAGGACGCCTTGAATTATTCACCGTCCTCGTGATGCTCCACCCCGGCTTTTGGCGCCGTTAATTAACGCCCCGAGCTAAGGCAGGATAATCCCATCTATTTTGGCAATCTCCGCGCGTGCTTGTGCGTCGATTAATGCCAGCGCGCGATTTACCAGATTGGCTTTCGCATTCAGATAATCAGCTGGCGAAGATGATTCAGGCAAGGTCTGCGTCACCTTGGTTGCCAATTGCGCGGTGCCTTGGGCATTGCCGACAGGTTGAATCCATAATAATTGCGCCTCAATTGTCACACGCAACCTGTTTTCTTGATTATCTTTCAGACTATCAAGCAGACCTTCTGCCGGCGGCAAGGCTTCTTGCTTAATAGAGGCCTCAGAAATATTTAGGATAAGCTCGCCAGACCCACCGGCAGGCACCAAGGTTTTCTTGGCCCATTCGATCACACTCTCAGCCGGCGTTTCTGCCAATTCATGCTCGACATAAGGCGGCGTAAGCGGCATCAACCAATTATCAACCACTTCCAGTCGGCGCGCGTTAATCGCAAGGCTTGTTTGTGCGCTGGCATCAAAGCGGGCGATTTTTTCAACCGACCCACCTGTCTGACAGGCGCCTAATGAGACTAGTATCATCGCCCAAAGTGCCAAGCGCATTATCATGTCGAAAAACCCTTATCATCGGTTAGTGGTCATCACCTG
>DBMZ01000035.1:5350-6063 GCA_002299005.1 Alphaproteobacteria bacterium UBA685
TGGAGAATCCCCTATAGAGAATCACACTTAATCAATGCACGCAAGTGGCTCTATAGCGCGTTCACATCGAAGCTGCGTTCGATCTTGCAAAATTCACAATTCACAACCAGCTGGCCATTTTCATCAGCAAGGCTCTCGCGCTGTTCTTGTGAGAGACCGTCAAGCATCACCTCAACCTTTTCAGGCGAACAGCGGCATTTATCAATCACCGGTCTTGTTGGCTGGATATGCGCGCCCAAAGAGTTGAACAAACGATAAACCAAATCTGCCAATGACAGGTTGGTATCGAGCAATTCTTCAGACTTCACAGACGCGCATAAGGTCATCGCCGTATGCCATAAATCGAGGCTTTCTGCGTCCATCTCTTCTGGCTGTTTATAGAGGTCATCCTCATCATTCTTGCCGCCTGATGTGGCAATTTGCTGGAGCAATAGCGCCGATGACACCCAGCCATTATCAGTCTTTTGCGCCTGTGTCATAACCAGCGTTGAGAGCTGTTCTGAATTTTTATACCAAGAGGTTGCCGCATCACCAAGGTGCGGCCCATCTAATTCAACAATCCCTTGATAGCGTCTTTTGGTGACCTGATGATCAACCGTAAACGCCATATAGCCTGCCCCTGCAAGGCGTGGCAACAGCGCAGGGCCCTGATAGGCGGCCGCTAGCATTTCATCATCACCAAAGGCGGCATAGCAACGCATTTCGCCTTCTTG
>DBMZ01000035.1:6313-8636 GCA_002299005.1 Alphaproteobacteria bacterium UBA685
AGCCCTGCGACCATTTCAGGATAGTCATGACGGGCAAGAATGCCGTTTGCGCTATGATGCAGGCGTGCCAGACGCCCTCTGATACGCGGCGCACCGCCGGCCTCTCCTGTCAGATAAAATGGCAGGACGATATCTGTTGCTTCACTCATCTGTTGAGACCTCTTAAATCACACCGCCGCAACAATAGGCCAGAATGGCTTTTTGTGCATGCAACCTATTTTCCGCTTCTTGCCAGACAGCTGATTGCTTGCCATCAATGACAGAGGCTGTGACTTCCATCTCTCTTATCGCCGGCAGGCAATGCATGAAAATCGCATCAGGTGCCGCCTGTGCCATCACCGCATCATTCACTTGGAAAGGCGTCATATCTTTTACTCTTGTGCCTTCATCATCGCCCATTGAAATCCAGACATCTGTGACAATCACATGCGCGTCTTTTGCTGCTTCATTCAAATCATTGTAAAAATTAATCGCCGCGCCTTGCTCTCTTGCCCAAGCGACAATATCAGCTGGTGGCTCATAGCCCTCAGGGCACGCGATACGAAGCTCAAAGCCCATAATCACAGCCGCTTCAATCCATGAGACCGCCACATTATTGCCATCGCCTGCCCATGTCACAATCTGGCCTTCAATGACGCCATGAATATCAAGCATCGTCATTAAATCAGCCATCACCTGACAAGGGTGAGATCTGTCTGTGAGGCCATTAATCACTGGCATAGAGGCATGTTTGGCCAAATCCATCAGCGTATTATGCGACAGGCACCGTATCATCACCCCATCCAAATAGCCCGACAGCACCTTCGATGTATCAGCGATACTCTCACCGCGCCCCAATTGCATATCATTGGCAGATAGCACAATCGGCACCCCGCCAAGCTGGCTGATACCCACCTCGAATGAGACCCTTGTGCGCGTTGATTGCTTTTCAAAGATCATCCCAAAATGCTTGCCCGCAAGAGGCGTCTCATGCGCCTGACCTGCTTTGAGGCTTTTGCGCAAATCAAGCCCATAGGCAAGCATCGCCGATAGCTCATCACGGGTGAAATCTTTTAAATCAAGAAAATGGCGCATCGCCTTATCCTATTCATATCATCATTTGCAAAAGAGCCCCCAAAGGGGTCAGAAGAGCAATGTTTATAAGGCTTCTAGCGCCTCATGTAAAATCTTCAATGCTGTCTCAACCTCTTCTTGCGAGATTGTCAGGGGCGGCAATAAGCGCAAAACATTATCAGCCGCTGGCACCGCCAACATATGACGTGCCCGAAGCGCCGCATTCAAATCACCAGCCTGATAGCCATCTGATACTCTAACGCCCCGCAAAAAGCCCCTACCACGCAAGACAGAAATCTTCTCAGGGAACGCCTCTTTCAAGGCGGCAAGCCCTGTATCAAGCTGGGCAATCCGTTCGCCAAGCGCCTCAAAGAAGCCATCGCCTTCCAAGATATCCATCACCGCATTACCAGCCGCCGCCGCCAAAGGAGAGCCGCCAAAAGTGGTGCCATGACTGCCCGGGCCCATCGCATCGCCAATGTCTTTTTTGGTGATGACCGCGCCCATCGGAAACCCGCCGCCAAGACCTTTGGCCGTCGCGATAATATCAGGCTCTATCCCTGCTTGCTGATAGGCAAAAAGAGATCCTGTCCGGCCCATGCCGCATTGAATTTCATCCGCGATAACAAGCGCGCCAAATTCATCAGCCGCCGCGCGTACCCCTTCAAGATAGCCATCAGGCGCCGCATTCGCTCCGCCCTCACCTTGCACAGGTTCAATAAAAATAGCCGCAATCTTCTCACTCATCACATTGCGCAATTCGTTCAAATTACCAAAGGGCACATGCATAAAGCCGGTCGCCAAAGGGCCAAAACCTTCTCTGAAAGCAGGCCTATCAGTGGCGGCAAGCATCCCCAATGTGCGGCCATGAAACGCCCCGCCCGCACATAGAATTGTCACCCGCTCAGCATCCCCTTTGGCATGATGATAGCGGCGTGCCATCTTCACAGCCCCCTCATTTGCCTCTGCCCCTGAATTGCAAAAGAACACATGGTCAAGACCTGTTGCGGCTGCAAGACGACTTGCCAATAATTCTTGGCCTTCAATGCGATAGAGGTTTGAGACATGCCATAATTTTTCAACCTGCGCCTTTAGGCTTGCGACCAAATGCGGGTGATTATGGCCAAGATTATTCACAGCAATACCGCTGGCACAATCCAAATAAGCGGCCCCATCTTTATCAAAAAGCCATGAGCCTTCACCACGTTCAAACCATAGATCAAGGCGGCCATAGGTTGGCATCACAGCTGATGTATCGGCGGATTTTTCA
>DBMZ01000035.1:8752-9922 GCA_002299005.1 Alphaproteobacteria bacterium UBA685
AATTTTAACTTATCACTCATGATAAAAACCTAACCATTCGGGTTTAGATAAAATATTTTGCGAGCTTCAAAGACTGCGCTTGATAGTTAGAGCCTGAGCCTGATTGCCCATAAAGCCAATCAGGGCGCTCGGACATTGTCTCATAGACAAGACGGCAGACGATCTGATCATGCTCAATCAAAAATGGCACATCATGCGAGCGCACCTCTAGGACAGCTCTTGTATGTTCAGCCCCTTTTGCGCCAATGCCAAAGCCGGGATCAAAAAAGCCGGCATAATGGGCGCGGAACTCACCTGCTCTGGTATCATAGGCGCTCATCTCTGCGGCATAATTTTCTGGCACACAGACATATTCACGGCTTGCCAAAATATAAAACTCATCTGGATTTAGCACCAAGCCACCTGCGACCAAATCATCTGTTGTGACACGCTCCCAAAATTGGGTGCGCGGCAAGGTGGCTGGCTTGTCCATATCAATAAGCCCTGCATGTTTGCGCGCGCGCCAGCCAATAAGGCCGCTTTCATCTTCAGGCTCAAAATTCACAGATAGGCCGACCCCGTGCGATATATTCGCCTGTCCCACCTGCCCATCAGCCAGCTTGACCAAAGTCTCTGTCTGTTGAACATCTGCCAGCGCCTCATCATCTAGCACCGCGTGACCCGCGCGAAGGCGCAATTGTGATAATCTTGTCCCCGGGCGCACCAGCACCGAAAAAGTCCGCGGCGATATTTCGGCATAAAGCGGCCCTTGATAGCCATGTGGCACAGATTCAAATTCAATCGCCCCATCAGTGATAAGCCTTGTGAACACATCCACACGCCCTGTTGAGCTTTTGGGATTGGCAAGCGCGCACAGATGCTGCGGCAAGGCCAAGCTTTCTTGCAATTCAACCAAATAAACACAGCCGCGCTCTAGCACCGCCCCATCGCTTAAATCAATTTCATGCAAAGCCAGCTTTTCAAGCTTATCAGCGACTGTCGCCTGCGCGCCCGGCAAGAACGATGTCTGAATGCGCCATGCCCTAGATGATAGGCGCAAATCAAGGCTAGCGGGCTGTATCTGCCCCTCTATCACATCTGTTTGCGCCCGCAAATATCCAGCGGCAAACGCCTCTTTTATTTGGTCGCTTGATAAGATCCCATCAGCGATGGTGTCTAGACCCTTATTTG
>DBMZ01000035.1:10014-11183 GCA_002299005.1 Alphaproteobacteria bacterium UBA685
CGGCATTTGGCATATTCTTGCCCTCATTTCACGCCATCTTGATGGCATCATAATTTATGAACGATCCATTATGGTGAATCATAGGCCCTACAATAAACAAAGCGCGACCAATTACCAATAGCAAAATCAACTATGAGGTGGGGCGCTTTTTGCCTATGATAGACCCTATGGCTATTGACCCTGACATTTTATCGACCAGCAAAACGCATAAGCGGCTGATGAACAAAGCGGTGCATTATCTTGGCCGCTATCAAGCAAGCCAGCAGAGGTTGCGCCGTGTCTTGCGGCAATTTGCCAAACGCAAATTTGATCCTGCCAAAAGCGCGGTTGAACGAAGTCCCGAAGAGATAGAGAGCGCCATCACAGATGTCATCGCGCTTTGTGTGCATTACGGCTATGTCGATGATAAAGCGCTTGCGACGGCCAAAGCTCGCTCATCTGTCATAAGCGGCCAATCCGCCTATCAGCTCGCAGGTAAATTGCGCCAGATGGGTGTGGATGAGGAGACCACCAGCCACGCGCTTGAAGGCAGGCGCGCAGATCATTATGACGCAGAGAAAGCCGCCGCCATAAGGGCCATGCGCAAAAAGCGGCTCGGCCCCTATCATGCCGATTTTGACGCGCTTGAATTTGCCGAAAAGCAAAAGCAATTTGCCAAGCTCGCACGGCTTGGATTTTCGCTTGATCTCATTCGCCTGATTACCGCCTATGCCACAATCGAAGAGGCAGAAGAAGCGCTCTATCTTGCCGATGCTAGCCCGCCACCAGAACCAGATCCTGAACCCAACTAAACTTGTTGGGAAATTTGACACAGCGCCACCCGATGCTCTACATTTCCCGCAACGAAATTTTGACGATTACACAATCAGGCGTACCGCCGGGATTTTTGGGAGGAAATCATGTCAGATAATTCGCGTTTTGCCCCTAGTGCAGAGACTGTTAACAGAGCCCATATTGATGATGCCGGCTATCAGGCCATGTATGATCGCTCTATCAAAGATCCGGAGGGCTTTTGGCGCGAGCAAGGTCAGACCATCGATTGGATGACCCCGTTTACCAAGGTTAGTGACGTCTCTTATGACAAGCCAAATGTCTCTATCAAATGGTATGAAGATGGCACGCTGAACGCGTCTGTTAACTGCCTTGACCGCCACCTTGCCACAAGAGGC
>DBMZ01000030.1:0-5586 GCA_002299005.1 Alphaproteobacteria bacterium UBA685
CAACAAGCTTGGAACGAAGCCAATGGCATTACGCCTGAATCAGTGAAAAAGGATATCGCCGATATCTTGGATTCTGTTTATGAGCGCGCTGACCATGTGAATGTCCGCACAGGCATCAAAGATGGCAATCTGCAGGGCAAGGATCTGAAAACCATCATTGCCGAAATTGAACAGCAAATGCGTGATGCGGCGGCCAATCTTGAATTTGAAGAAGCCGCGCGCTTGCGTGATGAGTTGCGCCGCCTTGAGGTCAAAGAGCTCGGCCTTGATGCGCCCGGCATGCCGCCTGTCGCCCCAAAGCGCAATTCAGCCGAAATTGATGCGCCGGTGCAACCACCCACAGGCCGACGCCCAAATAGACGCTAAATACCAGCTTTTAGGCTATATATCTTTACGTCTTTGCGAGACCAGCCATAGGCCCGGCAAAATAAGTGCCCCGCCAATGAGGTGGAATGTCTCAAGACGTTCACCCAGCAGCATGATAGCTAGCCCCGCCGCATAGATAGGCGCCAGATATAAGGTCGCGCCCGCGATGGTCGCACCAAGGCGGCTGACGATAAACCCATAGGACAGATACGCGCCCAAAGAGGCACTAAAAACCAGCAAGAACACCGCGCCCCAAATCGTCGCACCGAGCTCTGGCCAAGGCCCTCTTACCGCAATCTCTCCCACCATAAAGGGCAAATGCCAGAGCGCACCGCCCAAAGCCATCGCCCCAAACCGTTGTATTTGGCTCAGCTTTGTTGGGCTATATTTCAGGCCAAGCGAATAGATAGCAAAGCTAAAGGTCGCGAGGATAATCCACAAATCCCCTCTGTTAAATTGCAAATCAGCCAGCCGCGCCAAATCGGCCTTTATCATGATGATAAGCACGCCGCCAAGCCCCATAATCATGCCCGCACTTTGCAAGATTGTAAGCCGCTCCCCAAATCGCACAAAAGCAAGCAACGCGATGAGTAACGGCGCCGCGCTATAGATAAGGCCAATATTGGTGGCGGTCGTATATTCACCGCCTAGATAAACAGGCCCGCCACATAGGCCCATACCAAGCGCCGCCAGAAACAAAATCGGCCGCCATTCAGCGCGCAATTGCGCGATATCCAACCGGCGCATGGCCCCTAGCACAAGGAACACCAACAGCCCCACAAAAAACCATCTCGCAAAGGCAAGCGAGATAGGCGGAAACACCCCATTCATCGCACGCGCAATCAGCATATTAGAGGCAAAGAAAGCCGGGCAAATAACCACCAAAACCCACGCAATTTTATCTTTCACCATATCTGATAGAGCCGGCATATTACGTCCTTTTATGATTATCGTCTCTGTTGGTCTGTTGCCCTTATATAGGGCATTTCACAAAAACAGAAAAAGATTGTGCGCCTTTTGTTTATTTTGCGCTATCACCTTGTTTTTGGATATAAAACCACCACATGCTTAGCAACCCAACCTTTATGTAATAGGGCTCTTGCGACCAATGTTTGTAACTGATTGGCTAATCACCGCCATCCCCCACGCCTCAACCCACGCGGCGCTCTTACTCATCCTTGGCCTTATCAGCCTTGGGGTTGGCGGCAATTATATTGTGCCAGCGACCATAAAGCTTGGCACAGCTTTGCGCCTATCGCCGACGATTATCGCCATCATCGTGGTCGCAGGCGGCACATCTGCGCCTGAATTAATCGTCTCATTACAAGCCGCGCTTGAAGGCAGCGCCGATATCGCACTTGGCAATGTCATCGGCTCCAATCTGTCAAACCTTCTGCTAGTCATGGGGCTCGCAGCCTTGCTTGGCACATTCACCTTGCATCACCGCACCGCCATTCGAACCAGCCTGATAATGCTAGGCTTCACAATCGTGACCATCTACAGCCTGCACCAAGACCAAGCGATAACCCCAATGATTGGCTGGATATTATTAGGCGCGACCATTGCCTATTTACTCTATCTTACGCGAATTGGTGATATAAACCCCGTACCAGAAGAGGGCCAAGAAGAGGGCCCGACCGGCAAAACCGCGCCTGTCATCATCGCCCCTCTTTGCGCGGCTATTGGGGCTATCATCGCGCTATTGCTTGGCGCTGATTTTGTTGTCACAGGCGGCGTTGTCCTTGCCATGCAAGCTGGCCTTAGTGAGGCCGCCATTGGCCTGTCCATCATCGCTATCGGCACATCATTGCCCGAAATTGTCGCGGTGGTGGCAAGCGTGATGCAAAAACGCTCAGATGTTGCCTTGGGCAATGTGCTTGGCTCGAATATTTTTAACCTTGGCATGATCTTAGGCATAACATCGCTTGTGGCACCCCTGCCAAGAGGCGCTGATATCAGTGATGCGACGCTGGCTTATTTCGGCCTTGCAACCCTTTTGGTTACCGCGCTTATTATCTCTCGGATGACCCTCAAAAGGCCTATTGGTGTTGTTTTCATTGGCTTTTATTTTGCATTTCTCATCATGCTCATTTAGGCGACACAACCAAAAGTTTTGCACATGCGCCGCTGATTTGCCTTTTTTGCGGCATTTGCCCGAAAAAAAAGACGTCAAAATTAGAAAAAAGGGGCTTGATTTACGTTAACTAATTGTAATTATTGTCTTTTTTATTTTTGCCTATTTTTTAGTCATTTTTGCAAAAAGCGCAGACAATAAGGGCAAAGGGGTATTTTTGGGAAAGTTTTCAACAAACTTATCCACAGGGATCGGGGATAAGTTTTTGCCCAGAATCATGACCAGAATCGCCACAAGATTCGCAAATGGACAAGCCCGCCCCTTCCTCTGATGGCTAAGCCTCTGAAATAGCGTCTTTGTCCTATCTTATCGGCGCCTACATGGGCCTTAATCCTATTAGCCTATCACGACCTATCACAGCTTGGCTTTACAGATTTGCTTTTGTATTATGAGGCTTTCTTTGCCAGGTCTTTGCGCTATTTTCATGAAAAGACCTTTTATCTGAGAGCCCGTTATCATGACCGAGACCGAAATGACAGCTGATGAGCGCGGCGAGAGCGCTGATTTCGGGCGTGGTCTTGCCTATCTCAAAAGCCAGCTGAAAACTTTGCCATCAAAGGCAGGTGTCTATCGGATGCTTGATGCCCATGGTGAGGCGCTCTATGTCGGCAAGGCGCGTGATTTATCCAAACGTGTGCCAAGCTATACCCGCCCCACCAATCTAAATGGCCGCCTGATGCGCATGGTTGCAGAGACCATGCATCTTGAGATTATCGTCACCAGCACAGAGGTCGAGGCGCTGTTGCTTGAATCGAATCTGATTAAGCAATTGCGCCCGCGCTATAATATCCTTCTGCGCGACGATAAATCTTTTGCGCATATTTTGCTGACAGGGGATCATGAATTTGGACGGCTGGTAAAACATCGCGGCCCCCAATCCAAAAAGGGCGATTATTTCGGCCCCTTTGCCTCAGCAGGCGCGGTTAATCGCACCATCACCTCTATGACGCGCGCCTTTATGTTGCGCACCTGCTCAGATAATGACTTTGCGACCAGATCGCGCCCTTGCTTGCAATATCAAATCAAGCGCTGCACAGGCCCATGTGCTGGCCTTGTCTCGCCATCTGATTATGAAGACCAGCTAAAGGCCGCAAGACGCTTTTTATCGGGCAAATCAGATGAGGTGCAAAAAAACTATGCCGCCCAAATGGCCGAGGCCTCTGATGCGCTAGAGTTTGAGACAGCCGCCTTATGGCGCAACCGCATACGCGCGCTCACCGCCATTCAAGCCACCCAAGATATCCATATTGACGGCATTAAAGACGCAGATGTCATCGCCATCGCCAAGGAAGGCGGGCAGGTCTGTATTCAGGTATTCTTTATCCGCAACGCCACCAATTACGGCAATAAGGCCTATTTCCCCGCCCATGTGAACGAGACCAGCAAAGAAGCGACACTTGCCGCCTTTATCGGGCAATTCTACGATGATAAAGTGCCAGCCCCCTTTGTCCTTGTCTCTGATCTGCCGGAGGGCTCTGGTCTTTTGACCGAAGCGCTGTCATCACAAGCAGGGCGTTCCATCACCCTATCGCGCCCGTCGCGTGGTGGGCGTCGCAAGATGATGGATATGGCCGTGCGCAATGCGGATGAAGCCTTGGCGCGTAAATTATCCGAAAAGGCCAGCCAACACCGCCTGCTTGATGCGATTGGTGAAGAATTTGATATGGATGAGGCACCGCGCCGTGTTGAGATTTATGATAATTCGCACATCCAAGGCACCAATGCGGTGGGCGCGATGGTCTGTGCGGGGCCTGATGGGTTTATCAAATCGGCCTATCGCAAATTTAACATGCGCGACACAGGTAAATATGCGGTCACAGATGGTGATGATTTTGGCATGATGCGCCAGATGATCTTCAGACGCTTTGAGCGCGCGCTTCGTGAAGACCCTGAACGTACAACTGAAAACTGGCCAGATTTGCTTTTGATTGATGGCGGGCGTGGCCAGCTAAATGCCGTTAAGGACGTCCTGCGAGAGCTTGCGCTTGACGATATCATGACAGTTGGCGTCTCCAAAGGCCCTGACAGAAACGCAGGGCGCGAGCAATTTCATATTGACGGCAAAGACCCCTTCACCCTGCCGCCCGATAGCCCTGCCATGCATTTCTTGCAAAGATTACGCGATGAATCACACCGCTTTGCCATCGGCGCTCATCGCACGAGGCGCACCAAAGCCAGCCTCAAAAGCCCGCTTGACGAGGTCGAAGGTATCGGGCCAAAGCGCAAAAAAGCGCTGCTTGCCCATTTTGGCTCTGCCCGCTCAGTTTCACGCGCTGCCATTGCCGATCTGATGGTGGTAGATGGTATCTCAGAAGCAACGGCGAGCGATATTTATCATCACTTTCACTCAAACGGCACGAAATCATAATCAGCCGCCGCGCCCTATGGACAAGACCTACCCAAGCGGATTACAAAGAAAGCATAGAGCGGCCTAGAGACTTATTTATCGAAGCGCGCGCAAAAGGGCCGGGTCCAAAGTTGGAGCCAAGAATCGGGATCGAAATCGGGATATGTATCGCCAAATACCAAATCTTTTAACAGTGATGCGCCTTGTGGCCGCGCCTGTTGTGGCAATCTTGCTTTCATTCTCAACAGAGCCGTTCTATGCCTTAATCGCTTTATGTCTTTTCGCGGTTGCCTCTGCGACTGATTGGCTTGACGGCTATTTGGCACGGCGCTGGGAATCTGTCAGTGGCTTTGGCCGCATGCTAGATCCAATCGCCGATAAATTGATGGTGATCATCATCCTTGCCGCGCTTATGGGCACTGATATTGCCAGCCTCTATTTGGCCATTCCGACGATGATTATCATCACAAGAGAGGTGATGGTCTCAGGCTTGCGTGAATTTATGGCTAAGCAAGATGTCGTGGTGCATGTCACATTGGCCGCCAAGATGAAAACAACCATCCAGCTAATCGCCATTGGCTTTTTGATTGGCACCTTTATTTTTGCGCCTGAGAGCTTTTATGCGACTTTGACCCATGGCGTTGGCATGGCGGGCATTTGGTTTGCCGCCCTGCTAACAGCGCAAACAGGCATTGCCTATTTCACCAGCGCCCTGCGCCACCTGAATAGCCAAAAATAA
>DBMZ01000030.1:5723-10261 GCA_002299005.1 Alphaproteobacteria bacterium UBA685
AAAAATAAACAAAAAAAATAAACCCTGCCAGACGACAGGGTTTATCACATTTCATCAAATTCTATCGCACGGCCTAGCGATTATAGACCAAATCTTCATAGGCCTGCACAAGTGAGCGTGTCACATTGCCGGGCGTGAAGCTATAATCACCAATTTGCGAGACAGGTGTCACCTCAGCGGCTGTCCCTGTTAGGAAACATTCGCGCGCATTTGCCATATCTTCTGGCATAATATGACGCTCCACCACTTCTAGGCCTTCTTTTTCGGCCAGCTCAATCACCGTGCGTCTGGTGATGCCATTCAAAAAGCAATCAGCTTCTGGAGTATGAATCTTGCCATCATCCATCAAGAAGAACACATTCGCGCCAGTCGCCTCTGCCACATAGCCGCGATAATCAAGCATCAACGCATCTGTATAGCCTTTGCGTTCAGCCGCGTGCTTTGACAGGGTGCAAATCATATAAAGACCTGCCGCCTTCGCATGCACAGGCGCTGATTCAGGTGATGGACGCTTCCATTCAGCGATATCAAGCGTGATCCCCTTCATCTTTACTTCAGGATCAAAATAGCTAGGCCATTGCCATGCCGCGACGGCCACATGCACCTTTGTTTGCTGGGCAGAGATTGCCATCATCTCAGACCCGCGCCAGCAAAAAGCACGCACATAGCCATCAACAATATCATTCGCTTCCAAAACTTGGGCTTTAACCGCTTCAATCTCATCATCTGAATAAGGAATATCAAAATCGAGCAAATTGCATGAATTGCGAAGGCGCGCCGTATGTTCGCGTGATTTAAAAATAGTGCCGCCATAAGAACGCTCACCTTCAAAGACCATGCTGGCATAGTGCAAGCCATGCGAAAGCGAATGCGTTTTGGCATCACGCCACGGGATCATCTCGCCATTCAGCCAAATCAAACCGTCTCTGTCATCAAAAGGAATAATGGACATTTTCGCTTATCCTCATTATCAAAAATAATACTTTATCATGACTAGCAGTATTGTTAGAATGGGTCAACATGACTGACATAAAACCATTAAATAAAGCGCTTTTCTTAACAGAGGCCGAATTACGCCGCGGCATAGAGCTGATGTTCTTTGCCTATCGTGACTTCACAGGCGAGGCAGATGCGTTGCTAGATGGCTTTGATTTAGGGCGTGCCCATCACCGCGCGCTTTATTTTATTGGTCGCCACCCCGATATCACCGTCTCTGATTTGCTGGATATTTTGAACATCACCAAACAGAGCCTATCGCGCGTTCTCTCTCAATTAATGGATGAGGGCTATGTGGAACAGCGCGCCGGGCAGCAAGATAGACGCCAAAGATTGTTGCGTCTAACCGATAAAGGTCGCACATTAGAACAAGATGTGAATGACCTACAGGCAAAGCGATTTGCCAAAGCCTATCGCCGGTGCGGTGTCGATGCGGTTGATGGCTTCCAGCGTGTTTTGCGTGAATTGCTCAATCAAGATACGACGTCACATTTTGATAAGACGGAATAGACCAAAACAGATAATCAGGATTTAGAAGAGCGGCTATATGGAAGACCAAGCGCATATATTGGTGATTGATGATGATGACCGCTTGCGTGAGTTGCTTCGTCGCTTCCTGACCGAAAGTGGGTTCCGTGTCACAGACGCCGCCAACGCAGATGCCGCGCGTCATCTTCTTGATAGTCTTTCCTTTGATATGCTGGTCATAGATGTGATGATGCCGGGCCAGAATGGTGTTGAATTCTTGGCCGATATACGCGCCCATAATAATGTCCCAGCCCTATTCCTTACCGCCCTTAACGAGTCTGAAAACCGCATTCACGGGCTAGAGGCAGGCGCAGATGATTATCTCGGCAAGCCGTTTGAGCCGCGTGAATTAATCTTGCGCATTCAGCGTATCTTGGCCCGCCAGCCGCAACAAAAACCAGATAATGCCACTGTCAGCTTTGGTGATTTCACCTTTGAGATTGAGACAGGCCGCCTGCTATCTTCTGGCCTACCGCTTCATATCACAACCGCTGAGCGTGACCTTTTGAACGTCTTTGCCGCCAATCCAAATGAGACTCTATCGCGCGAGACGCTCCATGATTGCCTTGAAGGGCGGATGGAGGGGCGCTCGATTGATGTGGCAATTGCCCGTTTGCGCCGCAAGCTAGAGGTTGACCCCAAAAAGCCGATGTATCTGTTAACCGTCAGAGGCGCCGGCTGGTCCCTGCGCACAGGCCCCGTCACAGGCAATCATGGCGCCGCAGGTAATCATGGCGCACCGGGTAATCATCGCGCACAAGGAGGGGTATAATGCGCCTTCGCACCTATCTGCCAAAGACCTTATTTGGGCGCATGCTTGCCATCATTCTTGTGCCGATGATTTTGGTGCAGGTCATCACCGTCTTTGTCTTTTATGAACGTCACTGGAATACGGTCACACGCTATATGGCAAGCTCACTTGCCTCTGAGATTAGCTTGCTGGTAGATGAGATTGGCGCCGTGCCAGATAACGCCTCTATTGCGATTGGTGCGAAAAAAGCGCGTCATTATTTCCTGTTTGATGTGACCTATGAGCCGCAGGCGATCTTGACCCAAACACCCACCTTGCATAGCCCGTCCTTTGCCGAAGATATCTTCACCAAGTCACTGGAAAACCGTCTGAATTACCCATGGTCATTAGATGTGCTGAGAGATGATGATTGGATTTATGTTGACGTCCAGCTAGGTGACGGCGTCTTGCATGTTGCGGCAGGTAAGAAACGTCTTTTCAGCTCCACTAGCTGGACATTCCTTGGCTGGACGATTTCTACCTCTATCTTGTTATTTTTTGTGGCCTTGATTTTCTTGCGCGGCCAAGTGCGCCCTATTCGCCGGCTAGCCATTGCCGCGCGCCAATTGGGCCTTGGGCGCACGGCCGGTGATTTCCGCCTCGAAGGCGCCAAGGAAATAAGGCTGGCAGGGCATGCGTTTCAGGCTATGCGCCATCGTATTGACCGCCAAATCAATGAGCGCACCTCTATGCTTGCGGGCGTTAGCCATGATTTGCGCACGCCCCTTACCCGCATGCGCCTTAACATCGCGCTTGCCGCCCCCTCATCTGATGTTGCGGCGATTGACCAAGATATCGCCGAGATGGAGCAAATGATTGAGGGCTATCTGTCCTTTGCCAGAGGCGAGGGCGCTGAGGCATTTACCGAAGCACGGTTCGATAAAATCATCCGCCAAATCATCGAAAGCTATGCCGGCGCCCATCCGGGCAGGCTCAGGCTTATCATACCGGCGGGTGAATTTCCGTCGATTGAAATACGCGTGCAATCTATCAGACGCGCGATTGATAATCTTATCGGCAATGCCCTTCGCTATGCTGGCAGTGCTGAGGTGCGTCTGAAAATTGTCGATGATGAGATGGTGCTATTCATTGATGATGATGGGCCGGGCATTGACCCGGCACAATATGAAGAGGCCTTAAAGCCCTTTATCAGATTGGAATCATCCAGAAATAAAGAGACAGGCGGCACAGGGCTTGGCCTGTCCATTGCCTCTGATGCTATCCTATCGCATGGCGGTAAAATGAGCCTTGATACCTCACCATTAGGCGGTTTGCGTATTATGGTGAAATTGCCGATTTAACAGGCTGGTAAAATAACGGGCTGGCAAAATAACAAACGACGCTAATAAAGCCGGCCGCCATTTGGCACGCCCTTGCTTGGCGATAAAAGCACCACCTCACCTGCCTCATCTGGCACACCCAAGGTTAGCACCTCAGACATCACAGGCCCAATTTGACGCGGCGGGAAATTTACCACCGCCATCACTTGCCGGCCCACCAGCTCATCACGGCTATAATGATGTGTGATTTGCGCAGATGATTTCTTCACGCCAATCTCATCACCGAAATCAATTTGCAATTTATAGGCAGGCTTGCGCGCTTCGGGAAAATCATCTGCCGCGATGATCGTGCCAACACGCACATCAACCGCCAAGAAATCGTCAAAGCTAATCACATCACTCATCGATACCCCCTTAAATTACGCGCTGTCTTCGCGCGCGCCGGTCACATCTTCCTTTGACAGGACACGCAAGCTCACCGCCCATTCACAAGCTTTTTTCAACTCATCATCCAACGCTTTAAGCGTCAGCCCTAAATCGGCGCCCTCATCTTGCGACCAGACATAGCGCACGCGCAACAACACGCCAACAACACCCAAAATCCGCGCTTGCTTTATCAGCCCCTCACTCTCATCACCTGCCAACATCAGCAATTTGCCGATGGTATGAGAGAGCTGGTGCGTGAGATGAAGCGCCAAAAGCGGCTGTTTCTTCGCCGCATAGTGAAGCGTATCAAACTGCACACGATGGGCGGATAAGGCCTCAAAGCGCATCATCAGACCTTCTAATAATTTTTCATAAATCGTCGCGTCAGGATCATCAGCGAAATCATCCGCGCTCATCGCCAAAGCTGCACTATCAAGCGCATCAAGCTTGAACAAAATCAAATCTGTGACATCACCGCCATAAAGAATCGCCTCATCAAGCGCACAATCAGCGCGTTC
>DBMZ01000012.1:0-4627 GCA_002299005.1 Alphaproteobacteria bacterium UBA685
ATCACGGCATGCGGCAATCAGCTCAGCTATCATCGCATCATCGCCGCGCCCGGCCGCATAGACAAGACGCATCGGCGCATGGCCAAGGCTTATCGCCTCTTTGCAAATGCGCATACCTTCAGCCAAGAACCAACCTGTTTGCTTGCGATATTTGCTCATCTGCAAAGATCGCAGCAATTTGACGTCCTTATTGGCGGGGGATGTAATGACCTCATCTTCCATAGGCCTTTGCTATCAGATAGCGATGATAAGAAAAAGAAATTTTTGTTCTATAACTGACTCTTTTTGCTTTCTTTTTGGTCAAATTCAATTATCTGTAATTGATATAAGATCGTCACCTAGCTTGATAAGGGCCGCGCTGTCGTGATCACTGACAATAAAATCAAAGACGTACTTCTTTCCAGCAAATCAGCTGGCACGATCAAGGTCGGCTTCCTTTTGGTGCCTAATTTTTCGATGATCGCTTTTTCGGCCGCGCTAGAGCCTTTGCGTGTCGCAAATCGTGTTGCCAATAAGACCTTGTTTGAATGGGTCATTGCCAGCCCAAGCGACGAGGCTGTTACCGCCTCTAATGGGGTGCGTGTGGATGTTGCGCAAACAGCCGCTGACCTTGCCTCATGCCATATCGCCTTTGTTTGCAGTGGCATTAATGTCAAAGAATATGCGGACCAAAATGTCTTTAACGTGACACGCCGCCTTGACCGTCAAGGTGTGATTGTTGGCGCGATTTGCACCGGCACCTATGTGCTAGCCGCCGCTGGCCTTTTGAATGAGACAAGATGCACGGTGCATTGGGAGAATATTGACGGGCTGGCCGAAGAATACCCGCATCTTGAAATCACCAATGAGCTGTTTGAGATTCATAATAACCGCATCACCTGTTCAGGCGGCACAGCCTCGCTTGATATGATGCTTTATTTGATCTCACAAATTCACGGCCAATCAATCGCCGCACAAGTCTCTGACCAATTTATTCATGACAGAATAAGAGACCCGTCTGACAGGCAACGCATGGAATTGCGCTCGCGCCTTGGTGTCTCGCATCCAAAATTGCTGACCGTTGTCGGGCTGATGGAGGCTAATCTTGAAGAGCCGCTTTCACAGACGGACCTTGCAATGGAGGCTTTTTTATCGACGCGCCAGCTAGAGCGTTTGTTCCGCAAATATCTGAACACCACGCCGACTCGCTATTATTTGAATTTGCGTTTGGCTCGCGCGCGTCATCTATTGCGCCAGACCTCTTTGTCTATCCTATCGGTGGCTTTGGCATGCGGTTTCGTCTCAGCGTCTCATTTCTCAAAATGCTACCGCGAGACCTATGATAAGACACCGCGCACAGAACGCGCGCCTGAATAGACACTTACAAAGCGTCTTAAAGGGCCGCATTTGCCGCTGAATGTATCGCGCTTACCATCGCGGCAAGCCCTGTTTTGCGGGTGGCTGATAAATGCTTATCAAGACCAATTTGCCCCACAAAGCTGGCATCTGTTGCCAGAATATCTTGCGGACTTTGGCCTGAATAGACACGCAATAACAATGCCACAAGACCTTGGACAATCGCCGCATCAGAGCTGCCATGAAAGATGATATTGCCAGCGCCATCTGTCTCATGCGCGAAATAGACAACTGACTGGCAGCCTTTTAAAATATACTCATCGCCCTTATAGGCCTCTGGCAAATCGCCCAAATGACGGCCTTGATCAATCAGATGCTGGTACCTGTCGGCCCAATCATCAAAGAATGAAAACTCATCCACAATCTCTGTCGCAATCTCATGAGGTGTTTGCGTCATAACTTCAAGCCCAATCCTATAGCAATGCCCTAATTTATTTATCGCCGATCATCTCTTTGCCATAATAGGCACGATCTGTCATAAAACATAGGCATCTAACATTATCTCCAGCCCTTTATTTATAGTATTTACCGCATGAATCAACCGACCCCTTATCCAAATCTGCGTGATATTTATCACCAAGAGCGCTTGCTATTGGCCGCCATTGGATTATTGGCCCTGATACGCATGGTGGCGATTATTATGACGCCTTTGGAATTTGGCGTTGATGAGGCGCAATATTGGCTTTGGGGGCAATATCTTGATTTTGGCTATTATTCAAAGCCGCCTCTTATTGGTTGGTATTTGGGATTGATGGATGCGCTTTTTGGCCCCTCAACCATCGCCGCGCGAATTTTAACGCCTATCTTCCACACCCTTATCTCGCTTGTGCTTTATGCCATTGCCACAGCCCATCACAGCCGGCAAGCTGGCAGATGGGCCGCGCTTTTATGGGTCAGCTTGCCGATCGTATCGCTGGGCAGTTTTGTTATCTCAACAGACACGCTTTTGCTGATGCCTTGGGTCTTTGCGCTCGCCTTTTTCTTCAAAGCAGAGGCAAGCGGCAAAGCGCGCCATTTTATCATCACCGGCCTTATCATAGGCATCGGGTTATTGGCAAAATATGCCGCCGTCTATTTTATCCTAGGCGCCGCCTTATGCCTGTTTGGCACCAAGGCACAATCACGCCTCACCGCCTTTAAACATCTTGCGCTCCTTATCGCAGGCGCGCTTGTCACCGCCGCGCCAAACCTGATTTGGAATCTGACAAATGGCGGCATCACCTTTGCGCATTTGGGCGAGAATGCCGACCTTGCCAAGCCCACCTATTCCTTTGCCAGCGCGTTTGAATTTTTGTTATCGCAATCAGGCGTCATCGGCCCTGTTGCCTTTATCTTATTCTGCATCGCCATCATCCGCCTACCACGCCAGATAAATCGCGGCTTTGCACAAAGGCTTTTATGCTTTTCGGTGCCAGTGATCTTGATCATGACCACGCAAGCCTATCTTAAGACAGCCAATGCCAATTGGGCGGCCACCGCTTGGCCAAGCGCTTGTATCTTAATCGGTTGCGCGCTTGCCCAATTGGAGCCACATATCGTAAAGCGCATTTGGGGCAGGCTCGCCCTATCTGTGAATTATTTTGCCGCCTTCTTGATTGCCGCATCGGTCGCGCTTGGCACGCTTGGCCAATGGACACCGCCTTCAGATCCGCTTCGTCGCCTGCGCGGGTGGGAGGCTTTGGCCAATGATGCGCTTGCCGCCGCCAAGGCACATGATGCACCGATTATTATCGCCGACAGACGCGCAGAGGCGGCCCTATTATCATGGCATCTGCATGATGCGGATGTGGCGGTTAAAGTCATCGACGCTGATGGCAAGCCAGGCAGTCATTTTGAGTTAAAACACGCGCTTGGCCCAGCTGATAAGGGGCCGTTATTGATACTAACAGGTCCTGATGGGGTGCTACCTGCCCCCTATCAGAATGGCGCGTTTGATGGCGGCGAATCTATCATTGAAATTGCCGATAATAAAACGCGTCATAAACGCTTTTTTATTGTGAAATAGCCGCTTTAAATTTTTGCAAAGTCTCGTTTGAGATGTGATGCTCCATACCCTCGGCATCTGCATCGGCGACCTCGCTTGGCACGCCTAATGAGACCAGAAAATCATGCACAATCTGATGACGCTCTTTACAGTCATTGGCAAGCTTAGCGCCTTCTTCTGTGAGGAAAATAGAGCGGTAGGGGCGCGTATCGACAAGCCCTTCTCTTTGCAATCTTTGGATGGTCGCATTCACAGTCGGGCTAGTGACACCAAAGCGCGCGGCCAAATCAACCGAGCGTGCCTCGCCTGTCTCTTCGATAAGATCGGCAATCATCTCGACATAATCTTCCATCACCTCAGAGAGATGCGCTTTGCGAATACGCTCGAACTTTGCCGCTGATATTGTGTTATCCATCCTACTACCCACTTTTATGATCTGGCGCGCTTATCGCTTATCCATAAATCAACCCAAACTTTATTATAATCTGACAAAACTTAGCCTGCACAAACTTATTTGTCACGCTTAAACCCTTCCTCTCTTTTCAAAGGGGGTAAAAGTAGGTAGAGTGGCGAAAATTTACCTTGCCTGTCATCTATTTCAAAAAGGGGTGCGAAACCAATGTCACAAGACCTATCAGAAGCGCAAAAAACAGCCCTTGAAGCCGCCGCTTTTCGCCGCCTTGTCGCGCATTTGCAAGAGCGTAGCGATGTTCAGAATATTGACATGATGAACCTATCAGGCTTTTGCCGTAATTGCTTATCACGCTGGTATATGGAAGAAGCCCACGCGCAAGACATCGCGCTTGATAAAGACGGCGCAAGAGAGATTATTTATGGCATGCCTTATGATGATTGGAAGGCCGCCCATCAAACAGAGGCAACAGACGCCCAAAAAGCCGCCTTTGCCACAACACATAACGACAAATAAGGGAACTTCACTATGAGTGTGACAGGACAAACAAGCGCTGATCAACTTCGTCAATATATTGAACGGATTGAGCGTCTAGAAGAAGAAAAGCGCGCCCTTATGGCAGATGTAAGGGATATTTATTCTGAAGCAAAAGCCACAGGCTTTGAGCCAAAAGTCATGCGCCAAATCGTTAAGATAAGAGCGATGGATAAAGATTTGCTAGCCGAGCAGGATATGTTGCTGACAACCTATCGTGACGCGCTTGGCCTGCCGCTAGAATAGGACGCCCCGTTTATGGCATCGCAAGAGACACAGTCGCATAAATCAGACCCCTTTGG
>DBMZ01000012.1:4816-5278 GCA_002299005.1 Alphaproteobacteria bacterium UBA685
ATTGACCCGCATAAGGCGATGATGACGCCGTTATTTTGTGATGCGGCTGGCACGCCGTCCCTATCAGGTTTACGTGATTTTGCCCTCACATTGGTCGATGCCGCCACGGGCCTTGTGCCAGCGATTAAACCGCAAGCGGCTATGTTTGAGGCCTATGGCCCTGAGGGTGTTGCGATATTGGCAGAGACAGCCAAAGCGGCGCAGGCGGCTGGTCTGCTGGTGATTATGGATGCCAAGCGCGGTGATATTGGCTCAACCTCAGAGGCCTATGCCAACGCCTATCTTGGCGCAGATGCCCCCTTCCCAAGTGATGCGCTCACCATCAACCCGTGGATGGGTCTTGATACGCTAGCGCCCTTTATGACGCGCGCCAAACAGACAAATAGCGGCCTATTCATCCTTGTCCGCACATCGAATAAAGGCGCGGCCGACCTGCAAGAACAGACACTCGTCGGCGGGCAT
>DBMZ01000147.1:0-1256 GCA_002299005.1 Alphaproteobacteria bacterium UBA685
CAGGGCCTTACTACAGGGCTTTAATACAGGGCAGGCGCGCTTGGTGCAACCTGCTTTGCATCATTAAACTGCCCATCGATGATACGCGCGCCCTCGCCTGTGCTTTGTGGGAATTGCCCGGGCTTAAAGGTTTCCATCACGGTCTTGTCACCATCAATATTGGCACGCAAGCCTGTTTCCACATTCACTGGAATGATATTCACCCCATTCGGGCGTCTAAACGGAATGACCGGCGCATCAGCCAGCGCGTCTTTGATAAATTGCCCAAAAATTGGCACAGCGGCGGTCGAGCCTGTCTCTCTTTTACCCAAGGGACGCGGCGTATCATAACCAACATAAACACCCGCAACCAAATCAGGCGCAAAGCCGATAAACCATGCGTTCGTGTTATCATTGGTGGTGCCAGTCTTGCCCGCAAGCACAAGGCTATCATCCCTGATTTTGCGCCCTGTACCACGCTCCACCACCCCTTCTAGCATAGAGACCATCTGATAGGCAGAGGCAGGGTCGGTGATGATAGGACGCTCATCAGCCAGCATGGGTATCTTGCCAATATCCGCCGTCTGACAGCCCCCACAATCTCTTTTATCATGGCGATAGATGGTCTTACCAAAGCGGTCTTGCACACGGTCAATCAGCGATGGCTCAATCTTATGACCGCCATTCACCAAAATACCATAGGCCGCCGTAAGTGACAGCAAATCAGTCTCCCCTGCCCCAAGCGACATGGATAAAAGAGGCGGCAAATCATCATCAATACCAAAGCGCTTGGCATAATCTTGCACACGCTCCATGCCCAAAGACATCGCAAGGCGCGCGGTCATCAAATTGCGTGATTGTTCAATCCCAACACGCATAATCGACGGGCCATAGAATTTCTTGGTATAGTTTGCCGGCTTCCATTTCTTTTTATTGCGGCCTTGGTCAACCACAAGCGGCGCATCCAAAATACGCGTTGTCGGCAAATAGCCGGCATCTAGCGCGGCAAGATACACAAAGGGCTTAAAGGCTGACCCTGGTTGCCGGCGCGCTTGGGTCGCGCGGTTAAATTCAGAGGCGCGATAATCATAGCCGCCACTCATCGCCAAGATACGCCCGGTGTGCGGGTCAAGCGCCACAATCGCGCCATTCACGGCCGGAATTTGGCCAAGCGCAAAATCGCCCTCTTGCACCTTATAATCACGAATACGCTCTTTTGCCTCTTCAGGCGGTTGCACCATGATGATATCGCCCACTTTTAACGCCTCATGCAGAGA
>DBMZ01000147.1:1468-15313 GCA_002299005.1 Alphaproteobacteria bacterium UBA685
TTTGGCTCTACCTCAGTGACAAGCGCGGCAAAGCGTTTCAACGGCATCTTGGCACTATAGGCGGCTAATTGTTCATCCAGATCGCTCTCAGCATCAACGCGCCCTAATGGCCCGCGCCAGCCTTGACGCTTATCAAGCGCCTCTAGCCCCTCGCGCAATGCCCGCTCAGCCTTTTCTTGGATGATAGGATCAAGGGTCGTGCGCACAGATAGCCCGCCGCCATAAAGCCCCTCAGTTCCGTAACGCTCAGCCAGCGAGCGCCGCACCGTTTCGGTAAAATAAGGCGCGCTTGCCGCATCAAACCCTGATAGAGGCTTCACGGCAAGGGGCTTTGACTTTGCCTCTGCCGCGGCTTCTTTTGAAATAAAGCCATTCTCTGCCATTTGGCCCAAGACCCAATTTCGCCGCGATACCGCCGCCTTGGTCTTGCGGTAGGGGTGATAATTGCTTGGCGCTTTGGGCAAAGCGGCCAAATAGGCCATCTCATGCAATTCAAGCTGATCAAGCGCCTTATCAAAATAATTCAAAGACGCCGCCGCCACCCCATAGCTTGACCAGCCAAGATAAATCTCGTTCAGATATAGCGCGAGCAACTGCTCCTTATCAAAGGCACGTTCCATGCGAATGGCCAAAATCGCCTCTTTGATTTTACGATCAATTGAGACCTCATTGGTCAGCAGGAAATTCTTGGCAATTTGCTGTGATATGGTTGATGCGCCAATCGGGCGCCTGCCTGTGCCATAATTGATGATATTGGTATAGACCGCCCGGCCAAGCGCCTTTAAATCAACGCCAAAATGCTCATAAAAGCCCTTATCTTCGGCTGACAGAAACGCGTTAATTAATTGAGGCGGCATTGCTTTTGTGGGCACAAACAGCCTTTTTTGTGTAGCAAATTCTTCTAATAAAGCGCCATTGCCTGCATAGACACGGCTGACCACATCAGGCTCATATTTAGCCAATTGACGATAATCAGGCAAATCGCGCCCATAGGTCCAAAAGACCCATAGTAAGCCAACAAGCATCGCTGCCACGCCAATAATCAGCAGACTAAAAAGAGCAATTAATTTCTTCATCATAGCCTTGGTAACACATCATAAAATTATGGCAAAGATGAGGCTTCTATTATTTAGCAAAATACGCGCTCATTGCAGAAGATTAGGCACCAGCCCCTATCTGCCAGATTGTTGCAAATAGCTGATAATCGCGCGATTGAGCCGCCCTGTTAATTTGTCAAGATAGGCTGTTTTGCGCAGATTTGATTCATCAATCTTATTGGTCAAGAACCCCATCTCAACCAACACTGACGGAATGTCAGGGGATTTCAGAACCGCAAAGCCAGCAAAGCGATGACCGCGTTTATCACCGCCCGGCAAATCCTTAATCTGCAACAAAATTGAATCGGCCAAATAGGCTGATTCATTCATCGATTCACGTTGGAACATACGCAGTAATTCATTCGCCGCGACGGGATCTTCCCCCACCAAATCAGGCCCACCTATCAAATCAGCCTTATTTTCTTGTTGCGCAATATAAGCCGCTTCCTTATCAGACGCGCTATCAGAGAGTGAGAACACACTCATGCCTCTTGCGCTTGCTTTGTGAAACGCATCGGCATGAAGAGAGATAAAGAGATCAGCCTTAGCACGGCGCGCCACATCAATGCGCTGTCGCAATTTAAGGTATGTATCATCATCTCTGGTGAGCTTTGCTATCACCAAACCTGTTTGGTTCAGCTTGCTCGCCAAGAGGCGTGCCGCCTTCAATGTGACCTGCTTTTCAACCAAGCCTGTTGCCCCAAGGGCGCCTGAATCCTTGCCGCCATGACCGGCATCAATCATCACGACCCATCTTTTTGGTCGCGGCGCCGGGCCCGTAATATCAACCACGCGCCCTTGCGGCATGGCCGCGTCATCTGCGGGCGCGGCTGTGCTAACCGCTTGTGTGGCGGTGCTTGCAATGCGCGCATCTGTGACCTCAGCGATATAGGGCTGTTTTTTCAAGGCCGCCTTTGCCACCGAAAAGGCCGTCTTGCCATTATCTTGGACATCTATGACCAACCGATGCCCGCCATTGTCACGAGGCGGCAATAAAAAGGCCTGCACCGGCGCTGATGGGCCACTCATCTCAAATACCAAACGACCTGTCTCAGGGTTTGGGCGCCCATAGCGATAGGACTTCAACCCTGCCTCATCAAGCTGGCCTAGCGGCAATAATTGGCCCGCATCCCAATTCGCGCCTGCCACATCAAGCACCAATCGATAAGGCTCATCAAGCAAGAATAAGGTCGCGTTAATCGGCTCTGCCATCTCGATAACAAGGCGTGTCGCAGGCACATCACCCACCAGCACACTGCCCGTGCGAATAGCGGTAAAGGCATTGCCATCCGCCGCCTTTACAGGGCCCGCACCAAGCGCCAATAGGACAGAAATAAGCGGCAAAATGACCGCAAGAAAATGCCGATAAATCATCCCTCCTTGCACATTTAGGCACTTTATAAAGCTCATCCTAGACACCTTGTAACCAATTGTTTGTTTTTATTAAATTGCATTCAGGCGCAAAAGAAACGGCCCTTTTTGAGGCACATCCTACCTCATGGCTCGCTGCTAATCTAGCAACAATGGCAAAAAGCACCAGACAAACCATTGTGCCGTTGCAAAAAAGCTTGCTGAAAGCGTCTCGAGCAGGCTATTGTGTATTTACAGATTTATAGTCTTATCTCATAGGTACAAGCACAAGATGCTATCGACCATGTGACAAGCTTTAAAAATGAAGTGAGCAGGCTTGTTGTCGAAAATAAACAGGCTCAGCACTTTGAATATAAATGGTTTGATGAAAAAGGCATGGTGCATTGCTAGACGCCCAAAAGGCGCAGCCACCTTGCTGGCAAAAGATTTTAATAAAGGGGTTAGCCTTGTTGCTTACCACCACAAGTCAAAGACGAGACATGATGAACGCACCGCCTTGCGATGTGTTCCTATCTGTGCGACCGCGACCATCCTTAAATCCATGCCCATCAGCTTCGTTGACACAAAGCACCTCATCTTCTGCGCAATCGCGCCACAAGATTGATGGTTTGGGATTAGTTTTACATGACAAAGAAATTACTTATAGACGCACATCAGCCCGAGGAAACACGGGTTGCGTTACTCAACAATAATCGCATTGAAGAGTTTGATTACGAGAGCAGCTTTCAGCGCCAATTAAAAGGCAATGTCTATCTTGCAAGGGTCACCAGAGTTGAGCCATCGTTGCAAGCGGCATTCGTTGAATATGGCGGCAATCGCCAAGGCTTTTTGGCCTTTAGCGAGATTCACCCTGATTATTATCGCATTCCTGTTGAAGACAGAGAAGAGATTGAGGCAGAAGAAGCGGCGGATAATACCGACGCATCTGATGAGGCGCAAAATGGCGATAATGAAGACGGCGCAGAGCCATCTGGTCCTGAAACATTGGGCGGCGAAGACGAGGTAGACCAGCCACGTCGCTCGCACCGTGCTTTCTCAAAGCGCTACAAAATCCAAGAAGTCATTGCGCGCAAGCAAATCCTGTTGATCCAAGTGGTCAAGGAAGAGCGCGGCAATAAGGGCGCGGCGCTTACAACCTACCTATCATTGGCAGGTCGTTATTGTGTGCTAATGCCAAATGCCAATCGTGGCGGCGGTGTGTCTCGCAAAATCGTTAATTCGGCTGACCGCAAGCGCCTAAAGGCGATTATCGAAGGTCTTGAAGTGCCGCAGGGCATGGCCATTATCGCACGTACCGCAGGTGCCAAGCGCACCAAGGCAGAGATTAAGCGCGATTATTCCTACCTCGCAAAATTATGGGATGATATCCGCACCAAAACATTGGAATCAGAAGCGCCTAACCTTATTCATGAAGAAGGTGCTTTGGTGAAAAAAGCCATCCGCGATATCTATACCAATGATATTGACGAGGTACTTGTCGAGGGTGAGGAAGCCTATAAGCAAGCCAAATCACAGATGAAGATGCTTATTCCGTCTCATGCAAAGAAGGTCGTGAAATACGAAGACCAGCCGCATCTGTTCCAATCCTATGGAATCGAAGAACAGCTTGATACGGTCTATAATAATGAGGTGACATTAAAGTCAGGCGGCTATTTGGTGCTAAACCAAACAGAAGCACTTGTGGCCGTTGATGTGAACTCTGGTAAGGCGACCAAAGAACGCAATATCGAAGAGACCGCGCTTAAGACAAATCTTGAAGCCGCCGAAGAGGTTGGTCGCCAATTAAAATTGCGCGACCTCTCTGGCCTGATTGTGATTGATTTCATCGATATGGAAGAAAATCGCAATCAACATGCGGTTGAACGCCGCCTTAAAGATGCCGTGCGCAATGATAGAGCGCGTATCCAAGTGGGCAATATCAGTCATTTCGGCCTGCTTGAGATGTCGCGTCAACGCTTGCGTCCATCGCTGGTTGAGACGGTTAGCCAAGCCTGTCCGCATTGCGAAGGGACAGGGCGTGTGCGCTCTGTGCATTCATCAGCGCTTCAAATGTTGCGCATCATCGAACAAGAAGCGGCCGCTCATAAGGAGCGTACGCTTGAGATTAAGATGAATAGCGAGATTGCGATTTATATTCTCAATCACAAGCGCGCCTCTATTGCTGAGATTGAAGAGCTTTATAAGATGACCATCATCATCGAGGCAGATAGGCATTTGGCGGCCCTAGAATATAGCTTGAACAACCAGCTAAAGACGGCTGGCCAAAAACAAGCTGGCAATAAGCCGCAAAATAACCAGCGCAATCAAAAACCAAAGAATAACCAAAATAATCAGAATGGCCAAAAGCAAGCGGCCCCTGATAATAGCGCGCCAAATTCTGCGGCCGCCTCTGAGGGTGAGGAAGACAAAGAAGATGGTGGCAAGAAGCGCCGCCGTGGCAGACGCGGTGGCAGACGCCGTAAAAAGCGTAACCCAGATGGTGAGGGTCTAGCAGAAGGCGTGCAAAATGCGGCTGAAGCGCCAAATCAGGTGCAAAATCAGGCCCCGAATGATGACAGCGCGCCAAATGAAGCAGGCGATACATCGGCTGATGGCGAGAATAAGCCAAAGCGTCGTCGTTCACGCGGTCGTGGCCGTGGCCAAAAACAAGACGGTGTCGCACAAGAGGTGGCACCAACATCTGAGGTAAGTGCAGATGCGCCAGCCGCTCAGCCAGAAGCTGTGGAAGAGGTGAAAGAAAAAGCGCCTACAGACAAAGCACCGGCAAACAAGGCACCGGCAACCAAAGCAAAAGCCAAAAAGAAAACAGCTAAAAAGGCGGCCAAAAAAGCCAAAGCCAAAACAGCCTCTGAAGCAGATGGGGATAATGCCCCAGATGCAACAGATGCCAAAGATGATAAGCCTGTTGCCAAAAAGGCGGCTAAAAAAGCAGCCAAGAAAGCGGCCAAAAAGGCCGTGAAGAAGAACGCGGCTAAGACAGCTGATACAGATGCCAAAACAGACGCCAGAGCGCCTATTTCTTCTGCGCCAGCAGATGTGGTTGAGGTCGGCAGTTCAGACGCGCCGAAGAAGGCTAAAAAAGGCTGGTGGTCACGCTAGCCTTATCAGCGGATAAATAAAAAAGGCGCCTGATATGGCGCCTTTTTTGTGTCCTGATTTTAGGCCCCTGATTTTAGGCAGTTGATTTTAAATGACATTTCTCGACAACAAAGCGGTTAATACGCGTCACCGCCTCGTGCATATCACTTGTTGAGCCCGCAAACGACAAGCGCAAATGCTTGTGTCCTTGCGCCACATCAAAATCAACCCCAGAGGTAACCGCGACCCCTGCTTGGTGCAAAAGCTCATCTGCTAGTTGCAGGCTATCATCGGAAATCGCACTAATATCGGCATAGAGATAAAACGCCCCGTCACATGGCGCGTAATCGCCGAGGAATTCAGGCAATAGCCCCTCTAGCAAAATTTGGCGATTTGCCTCATAACGTTTAATATTCTCATTCAGCTCATCATGCGCTTCAAACGCTTTAATCGCCCCCATCTGGTTAGGCGTTGGCGCAGAGATATATAAATTCTCTGTCAATTGCTGGATAGGGCCAGCCAAATCTTCTGGCATAAGCATCCAGCCTAGACGCCAGCCTGTCATTGAAAAATATTTCGAAAAGCCTGAAATGATAATCGCGCTTTTACTATGATGCGCGGCAGTGCTTGTTGGCTTGCCATAAGACAGGCCGTGATAAATCTCATCTGAGATAAGACGCACACCGCGCGCCTCACACCAGTCACAAATCTCTTTAAGCTCCTCATCAGACAGCACAACACCTGTTGGGTTATGCGGGCTTGCGATAATAAGACCATCTGGCAATTCATCCCAGCTATCCATTTCCGCCAATGACGGCATCCAGCCCTCAGACGAACGTGCTGGCAGTGCCACAGGCTCAATCCCCATCGCCATCATCAAATTGCGATAGGCAGGATAGCCCGGCGTCGGCAAAGCCACCTTGTCACCCACATCAAAGGCCGCCATGAAAGACAGCGCAAAAGCCGTTGAAGAGCCAACAGTGACCGCCACATCGCCGCGGCCACAATCATAATCATAGCTGCGCTTATAATGGTCAGCAATGGCATCGCGCAATTCAGGCACGCCCAAAGACACAGAATAGCCATGCGTATCATTCTCGCCCACAGCCTCAATCAGCGCTTGTGTCACCATAGCAGGTGCGGCGCTTGACGGCTGACCAATTTCCAAATGGATGATATCTGCCCCATCCGCTTCAAGCGCGCGTGCTTTGACCAAGCCCTCAAGTGCCAAGAATGTCGGGATATTTGATCTTTTGGATTGTTTTAACATGCGCCCACGGCCTTTATATTTTCTTATCACGAACAGCGTATCGGCTGTTTTACTAATCTCTTGCAACCGCCAATGGTTTGCTTTCTTCCATGTGGTATATTCACATGTGCTATACACAACGGCAAAGAACGATTATATCATAGGTAAGCTTTTATCATATGACATAACCTTTATGTTAAACATCATTCTTTTTTATCTATGTCAAACACCTAGTTTTTGAATTTATATAATTTATTTGCCAGTTATTTAGAATTTTATGCGAATATAATGAAAAGGCCGCTTGAATTGAAACCTAAATCCAAACATTGCGGCATCTTCTATCTTTTTTTAGCGATCGCCTTTTTTTTAACAATGCCGCCGCAACAAGCCTCAGCCGGTCTTATTCGTGACACAGAATTAGAGCGTGGCCTTGAAGCGCTTGCTTGGCCATTTGCTGAAGAGGCTGGCCTCTCATCTCTGCGCATTCGCATCGTGCCCAATGACAGCTATAATGCGTTTGTTGTCGGCGGTAACACGGTTTATGTGCATACAGGCCTGTTAATAAAGGCGCAATCTACATCAGAAATTCTCGGCGTCTTTGCGCATGAGATTGGCCATTTGGCGGCAGGCCATGCGCCGCGCCGTATTGAGGCCATTCAAGAGGCAAATTTAACGACCACACTTGCGACACTCGCCGCCGCCGCTATCGCCGCCTCAGGGGCATCTGGTGATGCGGCGATTGGCGTTGCCTTGGGCGGCTTTGATAGGGCCAATCGCAATTATTTGCAATTATCGCGGCAAGATGAATCTGTGGCAGATGAATGGGCCTTGCGCCTGTTGGAGAGCCAGCAAATCTCTGCCGCTGGCCTGTCTGATTTTATGCGGCGCATTGCCGGAGAGCGTGCCCTGCCAGAGACGCGGCAATCAGATTACTATCTGTCTCACCCGGGGGCTGGTGCCAGATTGCTTGTGTTTGAGGATCATATCAGAGATCACGGCAAAGAGAGCCCCGGCATCTTGGCAGAAGATGAGGCCTTGATGACGCGTCTGATTGGCAAGATACGGGCTTTTACCGACAGCCCCTCTCAAACCATTGGTGAGATTAAGCGCGCGCGCAATGGCAAGGCACAAAGAGGCACGCGCCATTGGCCAAGCTTTGGCGAGACAGACCTTCTCTATCGTGAGGCAATCGCCCATTATCGCAGAGGCGCGCTCGCACAAGCCGATGAGATTATGACAGGCTTGCGTGACGCCTATCCTGATGATCCCTATTTTCATGAATTTGGCGGTGATGTTCTCTTATCACGATTGGATATAGAAGGCGCGATTACAGCCTATGATGAGGCGCTATCTGTTGGCGCCGCGCCTTTGATTGAATTTGGCCTTGGCCGTGCGCTATTGGCACGCGCTGATAGGGGCGATGATGCCTCTTATCAATTGGCGGCTGACGCCTTTAGCCGCGCGGCCAAAACAGAGCGCCGCTGGCCTGCCCTGCAACGCCAGCTTGCGATAGCACTAGGCAGGAACGGACAATTAGCCGAAGCAGATTTAGCGCTCGCCAATGAGGCCTTACTCTATGGCAACAAAGCGCGCGCCAAGCAAATGGCACAGCGCGTCCTAAACCGTGATAATACATCTCAAGAAACGACAAACTTTGCGAATGATATTCTATTTTCTTTGCAAGGGGCGCAATAGCACGGTATTTATAAGACACATAATTATAAGCCCGCTCATGAACAAGGCGTATCGCTGGCACCTTAGTTATATTTTGCGCGTTAACGCTTCACCATCGCACCAGATATTTAGACGAGATTTTTTCATGTTAAAAAACCTAACCAGCATGGCAACCAATATGCTCATGGGCCTTTGCCTCTTATCAATCGGCACAACAGCCGCGCGCGCAGACTTTTCAGCCGCAGAGAAAAAAGAGCTTAATGCGATGATTGAGGCTTATGTGCTTGCAAATCCAGAAATTGTGCGCCAGACCTTGTACAATCTTGCCGTCAAAGAGGCTGATGCCCAGCGCGCGCAAGCCATGTCGATGCTATATGATGATGCGGGCGACCCTTACATTGGCGCAGGCGCTGAAGCTGATATCGTTATTTATGAATTTTCAGATTATAATTGCGGCTATTGCAAACGCATCTTCACCCAATTGCAAGACGTCCTAGCCGAAGATCCAAAGGTGCGCCTGACATTAAAAGAATATCCTATTCTGGCTGAATCATCGATTGAGGCGGCACGTGCGGCAATCGCGGCCCAGATGCAGGGCAAATTTGAAGCCTTCCATATCGGCATGATGACTTGGCGCGGGGCTATTTCGACCAACAGCATCTTGTCAATTGCCGCTGAGGCAGGCCTTGATCTAGACCAGCTAGAAGCTGATATGAGGAGCCCTCAAATTGACCTCATCCTCGCGCGCACCCAAGAGACAGCAAGAGCGCTTGAGATATCAGGCACACCCGCGCTGATGATTGGCACTGAATTTATTGGCGGCGCGATTAGCGCGGCTGAGATTAAGCAAGTTATCGCAGAACAAAGAGCCGCAAACTCTTAAATTTTTCAATTGGCATAGACACTATCACCATTGCGTTTATGAGTTTTTTTATTAGCAATTATGATAGTGACTTAGTAAGGTAAGAGCCATGAGTGAGAATAAATCTATCTTGATATTAAATGGCCCGAATTTGAACATGCTCGGCACAAGAGAGCCTGAGCATTATGGCACGACGACCTTGGCGATGATAGAAGAAGCCTGCGCAACCCTTGCCAGTGCCAATGGCTATGAATGCGCCTTCTTCCAGTCAAACCATGAAGGTGAGTTAGTCACCCAAATTCAGCAAGCCATCAATGTGCATGATGCCATTATTTTCAATGCTGGTGCCTATACGCACACATCAGTGGCCCTTCGTGACGCGCTATCAAATTACGATGGCGTGAGTGTCGAGGTGCATCTATCAAATGTTTATAAGCGCGAAGAGTTTCGCCATAAGTCCTTATTAGCCCCTGTTGTAACAGGTGTTATCGCTGGCTTTGGTGCTTCAAGCTATTATGCCGCGATTAGCGTGGTAGATGAGCTATTATCGCAATAGCCTCATCAAAACTATTATCAGGGTCATGGATGGGGATACCTCATCTATGCGCTAGGGTTAAGTGAAGAGTTTGAATAAGACCATTTAAAGGAGACGATGGTATGAGCGCAGATAAGTCAAAAACAAGCCTGTCAAAAGAAGCCAAACTAACAAGCGAGCTGGCAGCTATTCTTGATGAACGCGATCTCACAGATATCGAGTTGGAAACAGAAACAATGTCCTTGCGCATCTCGCGCACACCAGCCGCACAACATGTGATTGCGGGCGGTGCGCCTGCTATGGCCACCGCGCCAATGGCCGCCGCGCCTGCCACTGCACCAGCCGCACCAGAAGCCGCACCTGCCGCTGATGCTGCGACTGATATGGCAAGCCATGCCGGCGCTGTGAAATCACCAATGGTTGGCACTTATTATGAAAGCGCTGAGCCTGGTGCCGCACCGTTCGTCAAAGAAGGTGACAGCGTCTCTAAAGGCCAGACTATCTGTATCATCGAGGCGATGAAGGTGATGAACACAATCACAGCCCCGCAAGCTGGCACAGTCAAACATGTGGCATGTGAAAATGGTCAACCAATTGAATTTGACCAGCTATTGATTGTGATTGAATAGGTTGGTGAAATCAGCTCATGTTTAAGAAAATTCTTATTGCAAATAGAGGCGATGTCGCGCTTCGTGTGTTGCGTGCTTGTAAGGAAATGGGCATTGGCAGTGTGGTTGTTCACTCAACCGCCGATGCCACATCAATGCCTGTGCGCTTGGCAGATGAATCTGTGTGTATCGGTGGCCCTGCGGCGGCTGATTCATATCTGAACATCCCTGCTATCCTATCAGCGGCGGCCATTACAGGCTGTGATGCGTTGCATCCGGGCGTTGGTTTCTTGTCTGAAAATGCTGATTTTGCTGAGATGGTCAAAGCGCATGGCTTGACCTTCATTGGCCCTGACACGCCGCATATTCGTGCGATGGGTGACAAGGTTGAGGCCAAAATCACAGCCGCCAAAGCAGGCCTGCCACTTGTGCCAGGCTCACCTGGTGCGGTTCATACCATCGAAGAAGCCACACGCGTTGCCAAAGATGTCGGCTTTCCTTTGCTTGTCAAAGCGGCCTCAGGCGGCGGTGGCCGTGGTATGAAAGTGGCTGAGACCGAAGCTGATTTAAGTGAAGCTTTCTCATCAGCGCGCTCAGAAGCCAAAGCGGCCTTTGGCGATGATACGGTCTATCTTGAACGCTATCTTGATAATCCGCGCCATATTGAAATTCAGGTCATCGGCGATTCTTTTGGCAACACAGCGCATTTGGGCGAACGTGAATGTTCTATCCAGCGTCGTCACCAAAAGCTGTTTGAAGAAGCCCCGTCCCCTGTCCTAGATGATGCCGCGCGCGCTGATATTGGCGAGATTGCGGCAAAGGCGACCAGAGATATGGGCTATCTTGGCGTTGGTACGATGGAATTTTTGTACCAAGATGGTGAGTTCTTCTTTATCGAGATGAACACAAGATTGCAGGTTGAGCATCCTATCACCGAAGCCATCACAGGCATTGACCTTGTCCAAGAGCAAATCAAGATTGCGGCAGGCGAAAAGCTGAGCTTTAGCCAAAAGGATGTCACCTTCAAAGGGCATGCGATTGAGTGTCGTATCAATGCTGAGCATCCTGAGACATTCATGCCAACACCTGGCAAGGTGACAAGCTTCCACCCATCAGGTGGGCCTGGCATTCGCATTGAATCGCCTCTTTATAGCGGCTATAGCGTGCCACCTTATTATGATAGCTTGGTTGCCAAATTGATCGTTCATGGCAGAGACCGCGCCCATTGTCTGGCGCGTCTCAAGCTTGCTTTGGAAGAGTTTGTGATTGAACCTATTCCAACAACATTGGATTTGCACCGCCGCCTTGTTGATGCGCCGGCTATCCATGATGGCAGCTATACCATCCGTTGGCTGGAAGAAGAGTTCTTGAAGTCTGACTAACGCTCATGAGCTTTGCATCATGACAGACCAGTTTATTTACGCGCCAGAGACCGTGATAAAGGCCTATTCATTAGGTGTCTTTCCCATGGCTCTGGCGCGTGATGATTCGGAGATACATTTTTTCGAACCTGATATGCGCGGCATCATCCCTATCCTGCCGCCCCATATACCACGGCGCTTACTGCGGCTTGTCAAACAACGCCCCTATGAGGTGCGCTATAATACCGCCTTTCACGATGTGATTACACAATGCGCAGAGATCACCGCGACAAGAGATGATAGCTGGATAAATCAGACCATCATTGAATTATATACAGCCCTGCATGCGATGGGCTTTGCTCATTCTGTCGAAGTCTTTGAACGCGATAAGCTTATTGGCGGGCTTTATGGGATAAAATTAGGCCGCATCTTTTTTGGCGAATCAATGTTCTCACGCGTGCCGAACGCCTCAAAGATTGCCCTCACCCATCTGATGGCACGCCTTCATCATGGCGACTTTACCTTGCTAGATGCGCAATTTGGCAATGATCATTTAACGCAATTTGGGCTGATTGAAATACCAAAGGCGGATTTTCAAGAAAAGCTGGAAGAGGCCAAAAAGGGCCGGGCTGATTTTCACTTTGAGAAAACCGAAGGCGATATGATCAATCACCTATTGCAAGCGATCAAAGTCACATCATAGACCGCATGCTCTAGCCCAGATATCGCCGGGCTAGACGAGAACACCCACCCTTCAAACACCTTCACAGGTGGCAGATTTGGGTCATGCCCGACATCACGCACCAGCAAAAAGGCCGCATTTTCAGGCGGCTCTTCAGGCGGGCGATAGGCGCAACGTGATACCGTAATCTCTAGCGTGCCAAAGCGCTCAGGGATATTCAGCGCGACATCAACAGAGGAGATACGCGCCGTGATTTTGTCTAATGTTTGTAATTTTGCTTGCGATGCTTCAAGCCAGCTATCGGCCATAGAGGCAGAGGCACTGCCAATAAGCCAGGCGCCGATGAGATAAGAGATAAGCCGCTTACTGCGCATCACTATCTTGCGAGAAGACGACCTTGCCAAGCAAATCAGTCAGGCTTACAGGGTCTCTTGTATCATAAATAACATCCCCAACAGCCAGCATATCATCTGAGAAACCTGGCATAATCTCAAGATAATTGCCGCCTAGCAGAGAAGAGGCTGTGATACGCGCGGATGAATCTTCCGGCAAGGCTATGCCCTCTTCAATCGATAGGCTCACGCGTGCTGAATAGGTGTCAGGGTCAAGTGCTTGGCTGGCAACAGAGCCGATTTTAATACCTGATAGAATGACATCATCACCAACCGACAGACCAGCGACATTGCCGAATTCAGCTTCGATCAAATAGCCAGCGCTTGTCGAGATATCGGCCGCTTTATAGGCAACATAACCAAAGAAGGCCGCGCCAGCTAGCACGACAGCGCCCATCACGGTTTCAATCATATTACGTTGCATATAAACAAATCCTCTACCTTATTTGGCCTTCACCCTTATTGGCGTTACGTTTCCTATAAAGGCCGCTCGGCTGAACCTTAAGGGGTCCATGCCTCATAATCACCTGTTGAGGCGGCACGCTTGCCACCACTTAGCACATGGCCTTTTGGGCGATGTGCATGTTTTGTGCCTGTCAGGTTAGGCAAATGTTCAGACTGCCACTCAGCTTTGTTATACCCACCCACTGGCGGCGGTGTGTCTTCTGTATAATGCAACCAGCCATGCCAATCAGCTGGCACTTTGGTGGCTTCAACAGAGCCGCTATAGATGACAAAGCGTTTTGGACGGCGCGCATTTTTGGCTGCCTTCTTCTCATAATAGCTATTGCCGAATTCATCTTCGCCAACCTTCTTAGCAGACATTTTGATGAGTAAGGTTGAAATCACCTTCATATCGTCCTCGCATCACTAACGCGCCGAAACGCCTAGCATCCTATTAGCACCCCAATTATCGCCCACATTAAAGCCGGCAAA
>DBMZ01000147.1:15522-25936 GCA_002299005.1 Alphaproteobacteria bacterium UBA685
AGTGCAAAACAGGGCGCCGACAAGTATCAAACAAAGAATAAATTAGTTTTTTAAGCCCTTCCTTGAACTTATTTTTGTCAATAAAAATAATTACAAAAATTTGACAAAAATAAGGCAAACAGGTTTGCAAATACCCACTATATTGTGTAGCTTTTTAAGTCTGTACCACTACATATGGTGTACCAACACTTTAACATAGTGGGCTAACTATCAGAGAATAAACGGTTCATAATAATTATCCACGAGGTCTAACATGCAATTTGAAAGACGGCACACAAAAGATGGTCAAGGCCCTTTTGATTCAATTGCCTTTCGTTCTGCGACAAGCGAAATCAAAAACCCAGATGGCACCATCGTATTCCGCGCTGAGAATATTGAAGTTCCAGAACAGTTTTCACAAGTAGCCGCAGATATTCTTGCGCAAAAATATTTCAGAAAAGCAGGCGTGCCGGCAAAGCTTGTTAAAGTTGAAGAAAATGACGTGCCATCGTTCTTATGGCGCTCTGCACCAGATGAAAAGGCGCTGAAAAAGCTGCCTGAAGAAGAGCGTTATGCGGGCGAGACATCAGCAAAGCAGGTCTATCACCGCTTGGCTGGCACATGGACCTATTGGGGCTGGAAGGGTGGATATTTCAGCTCTGAGGAAGATGCGCGCGTTTATTATGACGAGATGTGTGCGATGCTTGCCTTGCAAATGGCGGCACCCAACTCACCACAATGGTTTAATACGGGCCTACACTGGGCCTATGGCATTGATGGCCCAAGCCAAGGCCACCATTATGTTGATTTTGAAACAGGCAAATTAACACGTTCAAAATCATCTTATGAGCATCCACAGCCACATGCTTGCTTCATTCAGTCAGTGGATGATGACCTTGTGAATGAGGGTGGCATCATGGATCTGTGGGTTCGTGAAGCACGTTTGTTCAAATATGGTTCAGGAACTGGCTCAAACTTCTCACGCTTGCGTGGGTCAGGTGAAGGCCTATCAGGCGGCGGCAGATCATCAGGCTTGATGAGCTTCTTGAAAATCGGCGATAGAGCCGCAGGTGCCATTAAGTCAGGCGGCACAACACGCCGCGCGGCTAAGATGGTCACAGTTGATATTGATCACCCGGATATCGAAGAATATATCGATTGGAAAGTGGTCGAAGAGCAAAAGGTTGCCGCGCTTGTGGCAGGCTCAAAAATCACGCAAAAGCACATGAATGCTGTAATGGCCGCTTGCACAGAAGCCGAAGGCGAAGATGCCTTTAACCCGCGCGAAAACAAAGCTTTGAAAAAAGCGATTATCGCAGGTCGCCGTGATATGGTGCCAGAAAACTATATCCAGCGTGTGATTCAATTCGCCAAGCAAGGCTTCACAGAAATTGATTTCAAAACCTATGACACAGATTGGGATTCAGATGCCTATTTGACAGTCGCAGGCCAGAACTCAAACAACTCTGTGCGTGTCACAAACGACTTCTTGAATGCGGTTGAAGCAGGCAAGGATTGGGATTTGATCCAGCGTATTGACGGCAAGGTTGCCAAGCGCGTTAACGCCTCTGAGCTATGGGATAAGATTGCCCATGCCGCATGGGCCTGTGCTGACCCTGGCTTGCAATATGATACGACAATCAACGAATGGCACACATGCCCAGCCGGTGGTCGTATTAACGCCTCAAACCCATGTTCAGAATATATGTTCTTGGATGATACAGCTTGTAACTTGGCATCGCTAAACTTGATGCAGTTCCGCTTTGAAGATGGCTCATTTGATATTGAGCGCTTTGAATATGCTGTGCGCCTATGGACATTGGCTTTGGAAGTCTCTGTGATGATGGCCCAATTCCCATCAAAAGAGATCGCACAAGGCTCTTATGATTACCGCACATTGGGTCTTGGTTTTGCCAATATTGGCGGCCTATTAATGGCTTCAGGCTTTTCTTATGACTCACCAGAAGGCCGCGCGCTTTGTGGGGCTATCACCGCTGTGATGACTGGCCGCTCATACGCCACATCAGCTGAGATTGCCTCAGAAGTTGGCGCCTTCCCACGCTATGAGGAAAATGCTGACAATATGTTGCGTGTTATCCGCAACCACCGCCTAGCCGCTCATTCACAGAATAAGGGTTATGAAGGTCTGTCTGTATTGCCTGTGCCACTTGACGCTGAAAACTGCCCAGAGGCAGGTCTTGTCGATGCGGCCAAGGCGGCATGGGATGATGCGCTTGCCCTTGGTGAGAAGCATGGCTATCGCAACGCCCAGTCAACTGTGGTTGCGCCAACAGGCACAATCGGTCTTGTGATGGATTGTGATACCACAGGTATTGAGCCAGATTTCGCGATTGTGAAGTTCAAAAAGCTTGCTGGTGGTGGTTACTTCAAAATCATCAACCGCGTCGTACCAGAGGCCCTAACACGCCTTGGCTACACAGCGGATCAATTGCAAGACATCACTCGTTATGCGGTTGGTCATGGCAGCCTTGAATCATGTCAGGCCGTCTCGCTAAACGCGCTTCGTGATAAGGGCTTTGGTGACAAGCAGTTGGATGTATTGAAAGTGGCATTGGAAAATGCGTTTGATATCAAATTTGCTTTCAATCACTTCACATTGGGTGCTGATTTCTGTCGTGATGAGCTTGGCTTTACCGATGAGCAGTTGAATGACTTTAACTTCAACATGCTAGAAGCGCTTGGCTTTAGCAAAGATGAGATTGAAGCCGCAAACATCCATGTTTGTGGTGCGATGACCCTTGAAGGTGCGCCGCACTTGAAAGACGCGCATCTGCCAATCTTTGATTGTGCCAATGTCTGTGGCCGTATCGGCAAGCGTTTCTTGTCAGTTGATAGCCACATCACAATGATGGCCGCATCACAGCCATTTATCTCTGGTGCGATTTCAAAGACAATCAACATGCCAAATAATGCCGAAGTGCATGAATGTGGCGAGGCCTATATGCTGTCATGGCGCCTAGGTCTTAAGGCAAACGCGCTTTATCGTGACGGCTCAAAGCTTAGCCAGCCACTATCATCATCATTGGTTGAAGATGAAGATGACGAGGCAGAAGAGCTATCAGCCGCACCACAAGCCGCCGCTGTGCCGCAAATTGTTGAGAAGATTGTGGAACGTGTCATTGCGCAAACAGAGCGTGATAAGCTACCACAACGCCGCAAGGGCTACACACAAAAGGCAACCGTTGGTGGTCATAAGGTCTATCTGCGTACAGGCGAATATGAAGATGGTCGCTTGGGTGAGATTTTCATCGATATGCATAAAGAAGGCGCCGCCTTCCGCTCATTGATGAATAACTTTGCCATCGCAGTATCAATTGGCCTGCAATATGGTGTGCCGCTCGAAGAATATGTCGAAGCCTTCACATTCACACGCTTTGAGCCGCAAGGCATTGTGACAGGAAATGATGCGATTAAGATGGCAACATCTATCCTCGACTACACATTCCGCGAGCTAGCTGTCTCTTATCTTGACCGCCATGATCTAGGTCATGTGTCAAAAGAAGATTTGGACACAAGCACAACAGGCACAGGTGAAGCACAGTCTGAGCTATTGAATAAGGTCACAAGCCGTGGCTTTATCCGTAAGCAAGGTCTGGTTGTCTATTCAAACAACAACGCCGCGGCGGCTGTTGCAGAAGCACCACAGACAACATCGCTCGCACCGTCTGTCTCAGTTGAAGCCGCTGTGCAAACAGCCGCCACAACAACCGTGACAGCACCGCAAGCGGCACCAACAAAGAACACGCAAGTTCAGCAAGCAAAGATGCAAGGCTATGAAGGGGAATCATGCCCTGAATGCCAAAACTTCACACTTGTGCGTAATGGCACTTGTTTGAAATGCAACACTTGCGGCTCAACAACGGGCTGTAGCTAGGCTGTAAGCTTACGTTCTAACATCTATCAAAGCCCCAAATGTATGTTTGGGGCTTTTTTTAATGGTTTTTGATGCCCCCCCTTTAGACAAAACAACTAGACATAACAGAGCCAATAGCGGCACTGTTAGGATGATAATACCCCCCTCTTAATAAGGAGCCTCTCATGTCTGAAACTATTTATGACCGCCTAGCCGCCCTTGGCATCACTTTGCCAGAGGCCCCTGCCCCTGCCGCCAATTACGTGCCTTATATTCAAACAGGCAAATTACTATTTATCTCTGGCCAAGTGCCACTTGTGAATGGCGCGATTGAAGTCACAGGCACGGTGGGCGATGATGTCAGCCTTGAGGTGGCCCAAGATCAAGCACGCATCTGTGCGATAAATATTCTGGCACAAGCAAATGCCGCAACAGGGGGCGATCTCTCAAAGGTCAAACAAATCGTCAAGCTTGGCGGGTTTGTTGCTTGCACAAATGATTTCAGCAACCAGCCAGAGGTCATTAACGGCGCCTCTAATTTGATGGCGGATGTGTTTGGCACAGCTGGCCAACATGCGCGTTTTGCGGTTGGCACAAACGCCCTGCCACGCGGTGTCTGTGTTGAAATTGATGCGGTGATCGAACTTCACTAAAACACCTCTACGCGCTTGACCCCTATGCCCCCTCACCCCATATCTGATGTTAAGGGTGAGGGTTTTTTTATGATATTTGGCCAAATGATGTAAGGGTGATGACGCATTATGTATCTTGAACCATGCCGTGATATTCACACCCTTAATGCCGCTGAGTGGGACAGCCTTATCCCTGATCAAAATCCCTTCCTCTCACATGGCTTCCTAGGAGCGCTAGAGACGAGCGGCTCTGTTGGTGAGGGCACAGGATGGGAGCCGTTTCACCTCTTATTGCATGATAGTGACAAAAAACTGCGCGGTGCGATGCCAGGCTATATCAAAAGCCATTCCTATGGCGAATATGTCTTCGACCATAGCTGGGCGAATGGGTTTGAACGTGCGGGCGGCTCTTACTATCCGAAATTTTTATCCGCCGTACCTTTCACCCCTGTCCCCGGCGCGCGCCTTCTTGCCCCATCAGATGATGCCCAAGCAAGAGACGCGCTGATAGCTGGCACAAAAGAGCTGTCGGACAGATTATCACTTTCATCTGCCCATGTGAATTTCATCAGCACAGAAGACAAAGCCGCCTTTGAGCGCGCAGGTTGGCACATCAGGCAAGGCGTTCAATTTCATTGGCACAATGATGGCTATCAGACATTTGATGATTTTCTTGGCGCGCTATCTTCGCGAAAGCGCAAGAATATTCGCAAAGAAAGACAAAGCCTTAGCGCCCATAACATCACCTTTGCGCGCCTATCAGGTGATGATATTAAACCGCACCATTGGGATTGTTTTTATGATTTCTATTTGGCGACGATTGAAAAAAAATGGGGCGGGGCCTATCTGACACGCGGCTTTTTTGAAGCCATTGGCCAGAATCTGCGTGATAAGATCATGCTGGTACTTGCTATCCAAGATGGCCAGATGATCGCTGGCGCGCTTAACCTTATGAATGATAAATGCCTGTTTGGGCGCAATTGGGGGGCACGAGAAGACATCCCTAATTTGCATTTTGAGACATGCTATTATCAGGCGATTGACCATGCGATTGAAACAAAGCGAAGCCGCGTTGAGGCAGGCGCACAAGGCATGCATAAGGTACAGCGCGGTTATGTGCCCGTCCTGACCTATTCAGCGCACCATATTGCGCATGAAGGCTTTAGCGATGCCATTGCGCGTTTCCTTAAGGCTGAAAATCACGCGGTCACACAAGAAGCTGAAGAGATCATGCATTACACCCCCTATCGCAATCAGGGCTGATTAACGCGCTAGACCTTTTCAGCCTTCTTTGATTTCGGCTTTTGCGGTGCCGGCTTTGCGGTCACCATCAGCCCATCTTCTTGGCATGATACATAGGCGATCCCGCCATTGACCAAATCACCAAATAGCATCATTTCCGCGAGCGGCTTTTTGATATGTTCTTGGACAACACGTGCCAAAGGACGCGCCCCATAGGCCGCATCATACCCCTTCATTGCCAGCCAATCACGCGCCTTATCATCAAGCTCAATTTCAACAGACCGGTCGGCCAATTGCATCTCTAGCTGCATGATAAATTTATCAACAACCATGCGTACAACATCACTTGGCAAGGCACCAAACGGGATAATCGCATCAAGACGGTTCCGGAATTCAGGCGTAAAGGCGCGTTCAATTGCCTCTTGGTCGGCATCAATCTTATTGCCTCTGCCAAAGCCGATGGCCTGTTTTGACATTTCCTGCGCGCCGGCATTGGTGGTCATAATCAAAATCACATTACGGAAATCAACCGACTTACCATTTGAATCTGTCAGCCTGCCATGATCCATCACCTGCAAAAGCAGATTAAACAGATCAGGATGCGCCTTTTCAATCTCATCTAGCAACAAGACAGCATGCGGATTCTGGTCAATCGCATCTGTTAACAGACCGCCTTGGTCAAACCCAACATAGCCCGGAGGCGCCCCAATTAGGCGCGATACGGTATGGCGTTCCATATATTCTGACATATCAAAGCGCACAAGCTTGACGCCCAAAGTCTCTGATAGCTGTTTTGCCACCTCTGTCTTACCGACACCTGTTGGGCCTGAGAATAGATAATTGCCAATCGGCTTTTCAGGCTCACGCAAGCCCGCACGCGATAATTTAATCGCCGATGAAAGCGCGGTAATCGCTTGATCTTGGCCAAATACCATCCGTTTCAGATCTGTATCCAAATTCGCCAAAGCTTGCTTATCATCACGGCTGACATGCTTTGACGGGATACGCGCCATTGTTGCGATGGTCGCTTCAATTTCCCTTTGGCCGATAGATGTCTTGCGGCGCGACGGGGCCAGCAAATTCTGTGCGGCGGCGGCCTCATCAATCACATCAATCGCCTTATCAGGCAATTTGCGATCGTTAATATAGCGCGAGGCTAATTCCACAGCCGTCTTAATCGCCGCATTGGTATATTTCACACCATGATGCGCCTCATAGCGCGGCTTTAGCCCTGTGAGGATCTTAATCGCATCACTGACGCTTGGCTCATTCACATCAATCTTTTGGAAGCGGCGCACCAAGGCACGGTCTTTTTCAAAATAACCGCGATATTCCTTATAGGTTGTCGAGCCGATGCAGCGCAATGTGCCATCTTGCAAAGCAGGCTTCAGCAAGTTTGACGCATCCATCGCCCCGCCAGACGTTGACCCTGCGCCGATGATGGTGTGGATCTCATCAATGAACAAAACAGCTTGATCATTCTGTGCGACCTGTTTCATCACCGCTTTCAAGCGTTCTTCAAAATCACCGCGGTACCGCGTACCTGCCAAAAGCTGGCCCATATCAAGTGAATAGATAACCGCCTCTTTCAAGACATCTGGCACCGCGCCATCATGAATGCGCTTTGCCAGACCTTCGGCAATCGCTGTCTTACCAACGCCCGGATCTCCCACATAAAGCGGGTTATTCTTTGAGCGACGGCAGAGGATCTGAATGGTTCTATCAACCTCGCTATCACGCCCAATAAGCGGGTCAATCTTATCAGCGGCGGCCTTGTCATTCAAATTCACCGCATATTGTGTCAGCGCGCTTTGCTCAGCGTCACCGCCTGCACTCTCGCCGTCTGTCTCATCCGCACCGCGCGGCGCATCACCCTTGCCATGCGCAATATAGCTGACCGCATCAAGGCGGCTCATCTCAAGCGTCTTCAAATACCAGACAGCATGGCTATCACGTTCTGAGAACATGGCGACAAGGACATTTGCCCCTGTTGCGACATCACGATTTGAGGATTGTGTATGGATGATGGCACGCTGAATAACACGCTGAAAACCAGCGGTTGGTTGCACTTCTGAATTCGGCTCAGCAGAGACGATATTCTCAAGCTCATCTTGGATATGAACCTGCAGCATCATCTTTAATTCTTCGACATCCACCTGACAGGCGCGCATCACATCAAGCGCATCAGGGTCTTCTGTCATCGCCATCAGCAAATGCTCTAGCGTGGCAAATTCATGCGCATGTTCTGCGGCAATATGCATGGCCTTCGTGATGGTTTGTTCTAGATCTTTTGAAAGCATTTTTATTCTTTCTCAAGTTGCAATTGTAGGGGATGTTCATTTTGGCGCGCGAAATTCATCACTTGCGAAGCCTTCGTTTCTGCGATTTCGTAGGTGAATATACCGCAAACCCCAACACCACGCTGGTGGACGTGAAGCATAATCCGTTGGGCTGATTCAGTGTTATGGCCAAAATAACGTTGCAAGACCATCACAACGAATTCCATTGGCGTGTAATCATCATTCAACATCAACACACGATAAAGTGACGGTTTTTTTGTTTTCACCCTCTCATCAAGGACGACATTGCCATCATTATTATCATTATCAGTTTTTTTATCAGCCATTATCTCTACTCTTGCACCTGTGTTGCCGATAACAGTCTTACTGCTATTCGTACCCTTGTTACGATCATACAAGTGTATACCTATGATATTGGCATTTTTGTGCAGATGAAAAGAGGCAAGCGACAATTTGGCATCTTTTTTTTAAATTACCTCATCGGAGGATGGACAATAACACAAGATTTAGTATGATTCACAACATGCATACGCAATAGATACGCAAAATATCCTTTTTGTGTCTCTTTTTATGGGGTGTAGGATTTAAGGTGTCTTTCGACGTGGCTCAGCTATTTAAATGGCAACAAATTAAACACTATGCGCTCGCTTGTTTTATGGTTGCGTGCCTGTCTTTCACAATCATAAGCACCCTTGCCCCCCCTGCAGAGGCATCAAATCGCTATGCTGCGATTGTTATCGAGGAAAAAACAGGGCGCGTTTTATTCTCGCGCAATGCCGATAAAAAGCTCTACCCGGCCTCTTTGACCAAAATCATGACGCTTTATATGCTGTTTGAAGAGTTAGATGCTGGCAGGCTCACCTTGCAGAGCCGCCTGCCCATTAGCCGTGTTGCCGCCAGCCGCTCGCCTTCAAAATTATATCTCGCCCCGGGTGCTAGTATTTCGGCTGAAAACGCTATCCTCGCGCTTGTCACAAAATCAGCCAATGACGTGGCCACCGCCGTGGGGGAAAAAATCTCAGGCACAGAGCGGGCCTTTGCTGGCAAGATGACACGAAAAGCGCGCTCACTTGGGATGGTAAACACGGTGTTTAAGAATGCCTCTGGCCTGCCTAATCGTGCCCAGCATTCCACCGCCCGCGATATGGCGCGCCTAGGCGTTGCTATCAGACGCGATTTCCCGCAATATTATCACTATTTCTCGCGCACAAAATTCCAGTTTAATGGCCGTAATTATGGCAATCACAACAAGCTGTTGCGCCAATTTGATGGCACAGACGGCATCAAAACAGGCTTTACAAACGCCTCTGGCTTTAACCTTGTCGCGGCCACACAGCGCAATGGTGTGCGCCTTATTGGGGTGGTCTTTGGCGGGCGTACAGGGGCCAGCCGTGATGCGCATATGATGAAGATTTTGGCGACACAATTCAGACGCGTGAAGCCGTTTGCCGTTCGTCAAATTGCGGCACCAAGCGCGCCGCCGCGTCGTCCAGAATTGCCAAACAGGCCGCAGACAAAGCAATCGCAAACCGAATTGGCCAGCCTATTTGCCGTTGATGACACCATCCCACAGGCCGACATATTGCAAGACCCGCAAGGGTGGGCCATTCAGGTTGGCAGTTTTTCACGCCGCGTGAATGCGCATAAAGCAGCCCTTGAAGCGCGCCGTAATGCGCAAACAGAACTTGGCCTTGTGCCGGCCCAATTATCGGTCGTTATGCGCGGCGAGATGCCCTTATGGCGAGTGCGCTTTGGTGATTTAGAAGAAACCCAAGCACGCGCGGCTTGTGCGGCTCTATTTTTATCTGGCAAAGCCTGCATCGCCCTTCCGACAGGCTAGGTCTGTGCGCCGCCATCTGAGGTGGCATAAAATTCAACATCCATATCTGATAAATCATCAATCTTATGACAGCAATCAGGCATGGAATTGCGGAAGATATGACCCGCGGTCTTCATCCCCTCAAAATTATCAAACATGCCAACAGAGACAGAGGCAAAATCACTGTCATTATCTTTGAAGAACATCTGCGCATGGCATGTTTTGCAAAAACCGCGCTTGGCAAAATTTGACGAGGCGTACCAGTCAACATTCTCATTGCCTTGCGTGATCTCAAGCTGTTCATGCGGCAATTGCGCGGCCGCCCATGTATAGCCAGCGGTGCGCAAACAATCTGTGCAATGGCACACAACAAACGGGCGCAAAGGGCCCACCATGGCAATCTTCACGGCCCCGCAATGACATGAGCCTGTATAGTGCCTGCCTCTTGTCTCTTCGATAAAATCCATCAAATGCCCCCCTTATGAACGATTTGATTTAGCCTGTCATACCCATTTCTAATGTGCCAGCTAAAATTGAGGCCAGTGAAAATTGAGGCTAGTGAAAATTG